>NZ_KV793506.1:216689-216852 GCF_001808475.1 Klebsiella sp. HMSC09D12
CGCTGCCGCCGGATCAGGCTGCGGAAAAGCTGAAATTTCGCCGCGGCGCAGGCACGCTTACGTTGATCAACCCCACCCCCTACTACCTGACGGTCACCGAACTCAACGCCGGTACCCGGGTGCTGGAAAATGCGCTGGTTCCGCCGATGGGTGAAGCCAGCGT
>NZ_KV793506.1:217852-219208 GCF_001808475.1 Klebsiella sp. HMSC09D12
AGGGACTATGTCACATCTGAAATATGGACTCGACGATCTGGGCTCCGGACGTAAAAGCAGCCACGGGCCGGGGAATGCGCGCGCTTTCGCTCAAATCACGCTGGCTCTGTTACTTGCGGCACCGATCTTTTCCGTGCAGGCGGAGCTCTATTTTAATCCACGTTTTTTAGCGGATGACCCTGCCGCCGTGGCGGACTTATCAGGATTTGCCAACGGCGAGGAGGTCCCTCCGGGAACCTATCGCGTCGATATTTACCTCAATGACGGGTTTATGACTACCCGCGATGTCACTTTTAATAGTAGCGAAAGCGATCGCTCGCTGGTCCCCTGCCTGACGCGCGGGCAGCTGGCCGGGATGGGCGTCAACACGACATCCATTAAAGGGATCGGCGCTCTGGCATCCGATGCCTGCGTACCATTAACCGAAACCATCAAGGACGCCACTACCCGCTTCGATGTCGGCCTGCAGCGGCTGTACCTGACCGTACCCCAGGCGTTTATGGGCAACCGCGCCCGCGGCTATATTCCGCCTGAGCTCTGGGACCACGGGATTAACGCCGGGCTGCTGAACTACAACTTCACCGGCAACAACGTCCATAACGACATCGGCGGCAGCAGCAACTACGCGTACCTGAACCTGCAGAGCGGGCTGAATCTCGGCGCCTGGCGTCTGCGCGATAACACCACCTGGAGCTACAGCAGCAGCGGCAGTTCGTCGACCAGTGAAAACAAGTGGCAGCACGTCAATACCTGGCTGGAGCGCGACATCACCGCGCTGCGCTCGCGTCTGACCCTGGGCGACAGCTACACCAACGGCGACGTCTTCGACGGCATTAACTTCCGCGGCGCGCAGCTCGCCTCCGATGACAACATGCTGCCGGACAGCCAGAAGGGATTTGCCCCGGTTATCCACGGGATTGCCCGCGGCACCGCTCAGGTGTCGGTGAAGCAGAACGGCTATGAGATCTACCAGAGCACGGTGCCCCCCGGCCCGTTCACCATCAACGATCTCTACTCCGCCGGCAACGGCGGCGACCTGCAGGTGACCATCAAAGAGGCCGACGGCAGCAGCCAGGTCTTCACCGTCCCTTATTCGTCCGTGCCGGTGCTCCAGCGCGAGGGCCATACCCGCTATGCGGTCACCGCCGGGGAGTACCGCAGCGGCAGCAATCAGCAGGAAAAACCGAAATTTTTCCAGAGCACCGTAATGCGCGGTCTTCCGGCGGGCTGGACCCTGTACGGCGGCACCCAGCTGGCGGACCGCTACCGCGCCTTTAACCTCGGCGTCGGCAAAAATCTGGGCCAACTGGGGGCGCTGTCGCTGGATATCACCCAGGCCAACGCCACCCTGCCCGA
>NZ_KV793506.1:219228-219968 GCF_001808475.1 Klebsiella sp. HMSC09D12
ACCGCAGCGGCAGCAATCAGCAGGAAAAACCGAAGTTCTTCCAGGGAACTTTGTTGCACGGTCTTCCGGCGGGCTGGACCCTGTACGGCGGCACCCAGCTGGCGGACCGCTACCGCGCCTTTAACCTCGGCGTCGGCAAAAACATGGGGGAGCTGGGGGCGCTATCGATGGATATCACCCAGGCCAACGCCACCCTGCCCGATGACAGCGAACATCAAGGGCAGTCGGTGCGTTTCCTCTATAACAAGTCGCTGACGGATACCGGCACCAACATTCAGCTGGTGGGCTACCGCTACTCGACGCGCGGCTATTTCAGCTTCGCCGACACCACCTACAACCGGATGAGCGGCTACAACGTCGAGACCCAGGACGGCGTGGTGCAGATGAAGCCGAAGTTCACCGATTACTACAACCTCGCGTACAACAAGCGCGGCAGGGTACAGCTCAGCGTCACCCAGCAGCTGGGGCGTACCGCCACGCTCTACCTGAGCGGTAGCCACCAGACCTACTGGGGAACCAGCAGCGCCGACCAGCAGCTCCAGGCCGGGCTTAACGCCGCCGTCGACGATATCAACTGGACCCTGAGCTACAGCCTGACCAGAAACGCCTGGCAGCAGGGCCGCGACCAGATGCTGGCGCTTAACGTCAATATTCCGTTCAGCCACTGGATGCGCTCCGACAGCAAATCAGCGTGGCGGCACGCCAGCGCCAGCTACAGCATGTCCAACGATCTGAACGGC
>NZ_KV793506.1:219988-220654 GCF_001808475.1 Klebsiella sp. HMSC09D12
TCACCCAGCAGCTGGGGCGTACCGCCACGCTCTATCTGAGCGGTAGCCACCAGACCTACTGGGGCACCGGTAAGGCCGACCAGCAGCTTCAGGCCGGGCTTAACGCCGCCGTCGACGATATCAACTGGACCCTGAGCTACAGCCTGACCAGAAACGCCTGGCAGCAGGGCCGCGACCAGATGCTGGCGCTCAACGTCAGTATCCCGTTCAGCCACTGGATGCGTTCCGACAGCACCTCCGCCTGGAGAAACGGTAACGCCAGCTACAGCATGTCCAACGATCTGAACGGCAGGACCACCAGCCTTGCCGGCCTGTACGGCACGCTGCTGGAGGACAACAACCTGAGCTACAGCGTACAGACCGGCTACGCCGGCGGCGGCGATGGCAACAGCGGCGGCACCGGATACGCGGCGCTGAACTACCGCGGCGGCTACGGTAACGCCAACGTCGGCTACAGCCGCAGCGACGGTATCAAACAGCTCTACTACGGGCTGAGCGGCGGCGTGCTGGCCCACGCTGACGGCATCACCCTGAGCCAGCCGATGAACGACACGGTCGTGCTGATCAAAGCCCCGGGCGCCGACAATGTGAGGGTAGAAAACCAGACCGGGGTACAAACCGACTGGCGCGGTTACGCCGTTCTGCCCTACGCCACCGAATACCGGG
>NZ_KV793506.1:220674-221043 GCF_001808475.1 Klebsiella sp. HMSC09D12
CGATGAACGACACGGTCGTGCTGATCAAAGCCCCCGGCGCAGATGGCGTGAAGGTAGAAAACCAGACCGGGGTACGGACCGACTGGCGCGGCTACGCCGTTCTGCCCTACGCCACCGAATACCGGGAAAACCGGGTGGCGCTGGACACCAATACGCTGGCCAATAACGTCGACCTTGATGATGCGGTGGTCAGTATTGTGCCCACCCACGGGGCGATTGCGCGCGCCGAATTTAAGGCCAGCGTCGGCATGAAGCTGCTGATGACGCTGACTCACAACGGTAAACCGGTTCCTTTTGGCGCCATAGCCTCCGCTGTCGATAGCCAGGCCAGCAGTATCGTCGCCGATAACGGCCAGGTCTACCTGAGCG
>NZ_KV793506.1:221063-221995 GCF_001808475.1 Klebsiella sp. HMSC09D12
TACCGGGAAAACCGGGTGGCGCTGGACACCAATAGCCTGGCCGATAACGTCGATTTGGACGATGCGGTAGCCAGCGTAGTACCGACCCACGGCGCAATTGTCCGCGCGGAATTTAAGGCGCACGTCGGGCTCAAGCTGCTGATGTCGCTCATCTATAACGGGAAGCCGGTTCCCTTCGGCGCGCTGGTGACCTCTGACGACAGCCAGGGCAGCAGCATCGTCGCCGATAACGGCCAGGTCTACCTGAGCGGGATGCCGCTGGCGGGCAAGGTGCGGGCGAAATGGGGCGAAGGTCCGAACGCCAGCTGTGAGGCCAGCTACAGCCTGCCGCCGGAAAGCCAGAACCAGGCGTTAAGCCAGCTGTCGGCAGCGTGCCGCTAAGGAAACCATGATGATGAGAAAAAACCTGTATCTGCTGGGCGCCATACTCTCTCTGGTCTCCTTCAGCACCCCTGCCGCCGATAGCACCATCACGATTAGCGGATATGTCAGGGATAACACCTGCGCCGTCGCAGGTGAGTCAAAAGATTTTACCGTCGATCTGATGAATAACGCCGCCAGACAGTTTAATGCCGTCGGCACGACCACGCCGCTGGTGCCGTTTCGCATCGTGCTGTCGCCCTGCGGCGGCTCCGTCACCGCGGTTAAAGTCGGCTTTACCGGCATAGCGGACAGCGACAACACCAGTCTGCTTAAGCTGGACAGTGGCGTATCGGCAGCGTCCGGCATCGGCGTGCAGATCCTTAACGGCAGCCGGGCGCCCCTGGTACTCAACGCCCCCTCGTCAAACATCGCGTGGACCACGCTGAAACCCGGGCAGACCAACACCCTCAACTTCTACGCCAGGCTGATGGCCGCGCGCGTCCCAATTACGGCAGGACACGTTAATGCCACCGCAACCTTCACGCTTGAATTTCAGTAACCGGAGGCTG
>NZ_KV793506.1:222015-231478 GCF_001808475.1 Klebsiella sp. HMSC09D12
AGCTGTGAGGCCAGCTACAGCCTGCCGCCGGAAAATCAGAACCAGACGCTGAGCCAGCTCTCCACGGAGTGCCGCTAAGGAAACCATGATGATGAGAAAAACCCTGTATCTGTTGAGCGCCCTCGTCTCGCTGGCGGCCAGCAACGCCGGCGCGGCGGACAGTACCATTACTATCAGCGGCTACGTTCGCGATAACGCCTGCGCCGTGGCGGGTGAATCAAAAGATTTTACCGTCGATCTGATGGATAACGCCGCAAAGCAATTCCATGCGGTTGGGGCAACCACGCCGCTGGTCCCCTTTCGTATTGTGCTGTCGCCCTGCGGTAGCTCGGTTACCGCGGTGAAGGTCGGCTTTGTTGGCGTTGCCGACAGCATCAATAGCGATCTATTAAAGCTCGACGGCGGGGCTTCGGCGGCGGCGGGGATGGGCGTGCAGATCCTTGACGCGCAGCAGACGATGCTGCCGCTCAACGCAGCCTCATCGGCCATTGCCTGGACCACGCTGACGCCCAGCCAGCCCAACACCCTGAACTTTTATGCCCGGCTAATGGCCACCCAGCTACCGGTCACCGCCGGGCACGTTAATGCAACCGCGACCTTCACGCTTGAATTTCAGTAACCGGAGGCTGAAATGAAATGGACTCATGCACCCTGGCTGCTGGCGTTAATGATGGCCTTCGCCAGCGCCCCCCGCGCCGCCGACGTGACCATTACCGTTAACGGTAAAGTGGTGGCCAAACCCTGCACCATCGCCACGCCGAAGGCCACCGTTGACTTTGGTGATTTATACACCTTTAACATGCTTTCACCCGGCTCGGCATCAGGCTGGCATGACGTCACCCTCGATCTCAGCAACTGTCCGGTCGGCACCTCGCGGGTCACCGCCAGCTTCAGCGGAACGGCGGACAGCACGGGCTACTACAAAAATCAGGGAACGGCGGGCAACCTCCAGCTGGAATTGCAGGATACCAGCGGCGCCCGGTTTAACAACGGCACAAGCAAAACGGTGGCCGTCAACGATGCCACGCAATCCACCCGCTTTCCATTGCGCGTCAGGGCGCTGACGGTTAACGGCGGACCAACGCAAGGAACAATCCAGGCGGTGATTAACGTCACCTACACCTGGCTATAAGGCAGGAGAACGTTATGAATCAGCGGATTACCGCTCCCCGTAGATGTCGTATGGCGCTGGTCAACGCGCTGTGGCTGGCGCTTGTGTTAGCGGGCTTTTCCACCAGCGTCAGGGCTTATACCTGCTACGACTCCACCGGCACCATATTAAACAGCGATACCGGCGGGAAAGTATCCAACGTCTACGTTAACCTGCAGCCAAGCCTCGGAGCGGGGCAGAACCTGGTCGTCGACTTATCCAGCTCGATTTTTTGTAAAAATGACGCGCCGGACAGGCGAAACGACATGGTAAGCATGCTACAGGGCTCGGCCTATAGCGGCCTGCTGACCAATTTTACCGGTTCTTTAAAGTACTACGGAGTTAGCTATAGCTTCCCGCTAAACTCCCCGACCGCCAGCCATAATTTTACTTCCGGCAACTACACCAGCTGGAATACCCAGCTCTACCTGACGCCAATATCCACCGCCTCCGGGCTGGCGATAAGCGCCGGCTCGCATATCGCCACGCTGGTTATGTATCAGGTGGGTTCCGATATCAACGGCGGCGGTAACGTTCGTACCTCTAAATTTACCTGGAACATCTATGCCAACAATAGCGTGATTATCCCCACGGGCGGCTGCGATGTTTCCGCTCGCAACGTCACGGTAACGCTGCCTGAGTACCCGGGTTCGACCGCTGTTCCGCTCACGGTACGCTGCGGGCAAAATCAAAAGATAGGTTTTTACCTCTCCGGCACCACGGCGGATAGCGCCAACAGCGTTTTCACCAATACCTCTTCCGCCTCACCGGCCCAGGGGATAGGCGTTCAGCTATTGCGCAATGGCACTATTCTGCGCTCAAACAGTACCGTCTCTATGGGAACCGTGGGCACCTCCGCGGTCAACCTCGGACTCACCGCAACCTATGCGCGAACCAGCGGCCAGGTCACCGCGGGCAACGTGCAATCCATTATTGGGGTGACCTTTGTTTACCAGTAACGCGCCCGCGGCGCGCGGCAGAGCGGGAGTGGACTATATCCTTTCGCCCTGCTCGCTGGTCGCCGATGGATTAGTCAAAGTGATGATGGCCAGCGGCATGCGGCCCGTTGTGCTGCCGTCGGATACGCAGATGCTTCCCGGCGACACGGGCATTCGACGCCTTATCGTTTTTCTGCCGGAAACCCCGGCCAGGCTGCTCACCACCCTGCAGCAGGCCGCTGCGTTTCTTGAACACTCTGCGACGCCGCTGCCGATGCTGATCCTCAGCCGCAGCCCGGCCAGCTGGCTGTGGCATACGCTGCTGCATCAGGTCATCGATCACCGTTTGCTTGCCGAAGTGCGCACCGCCGCCTCGGACCTGCCCGTCCCCAGCCTGACCGCGGTGCTGCAGGACTATATTTTGCAAAGATATCCTTCACTTAAACAGCTGGCCGACGAAGAGATACGCCTCGGCGGAAAGCGCCCTGGCGGGCTCACCCGGCCGGAGCTAAATGCCATTCTCGGTCTACTCAGCGGATACAGCGTCAACGCCCAGGCAAAGCGCCGCGGCATTAGCCACAAAACGCTTTATAACCAGCGAACGGCAGGACTGAAAAAAATGGTGGAACATCATCCTCAGCTGGCAACCCGATTCCCCGGCAGCCAGACCAAAGGGCAGAAGATCCAACCGGATGCTGCGCTTTCCGCCTTCGAGCGCGAATTTGTCCACGCCATTCACTGTCGGCAAATTTTCCCGGTATTCCAGCCCATCACCGATGGTCGGATGCAGCTAAAAGGGTTGGAGATCCTCTGTCGCTGGCGGCAAAAGGGACAGGTTATGCTGCCAGGCGAGTTTTTGCCGCAGGTACATTCCGCGTATGCCTGGCTGGTGTTGACCGCCTTTGTGCTTCGCGAGGCCGTGGAGAATATTAATCTGCACTCCGGAGAGTTTTATTTCTCGGTCAATATTCCCGCTGCTATCGCCAGCAATGACAATCTGATCCGGATGGTGGAGACCGCGCGCCAGCAGCTGCGTCAGCCCCATATGTCTTCGAGGCTGGTACTGGAATTTGCTGAAACCCTGGACCTCAACCTGCAGAGTAAAATTGCCGACAATATTTCCCGGCTACGCAAGCAGGGCTTTACCATTATGCTGGATGACTGCTTTTCACAAAGCAGCGTCATGTTTCCGGTACGATCGGTCAGGTTCAGCGCCTATAAGCTGGATATGAGCATCGTCAACGACATGCAGCGCGATCCTCACGCTCTGGCCCTAATCAAAAGTCTGCTCTACTACTGTCAGCTAACCGGTAGCCGCTGTGTTGCCGAAGGCGTGGACAGTCTGGATAAATTCAACCGACTGAAGGCGCTGGGGATCGACCGTTTTCAGGGTTATTTCATCTCGCCGCCGGTGGAGCGGGAAAACGTCAGTGACCTTATCCACCAGCTTTTATCCGGCCGCGATCTGAACCTTATCGCCGGGTAACACGGCGTCAGATAAAAAGGTGGCGCCAGCGCGCTGGCGCATTTATTTCAGGCGCGAATATCGTCGTACTCGCGGGTATGATCAAATTCATGTTTGGCAAACGGGCATAGCGGAATAATTTTACGCTGCTCGCCGCGCATTTTTTCCACCACTTTCGCCACCAGCTTTTTTCCCACGCCCTGGCCTTTCAGACTGGGGTCGACGTCAGTGTGTTCAATAATGCTGAGGTGCTCGCCCGTAGGCACGAAAACAATTTCCGCCACCTGCTTCCCGTCGGCGTCATTGACGTAAAACTTGTTATGACCTTCCAGTATTTCCATCATTTCCTCGCTTATTTTTGGCGATACTTCAGCGCGCCGCTCGGGCAGGTATCAATAACCTTGACCACCGTGGCCACGTCCACTTCATCCGGGACGATCCACGGTTTACGTTTCAGGTTGAAGAGCTTCGCGCTACCGCGTACGCAGTTACCCGAGTGCTGGCAGATATCGGTGTTAAAGTAGACATCTATTTTCTCTCCGGTATAGGCGCGATAGCCCGCTTGCAGTAATTCTTTATCCATGACATTGCCTCAGTTCTGACTATTTTTTATAGTCCTGGCTCTAAGCATAGCCCTGCCAGCCACCGCCGACTATCGGTGACACGCGAAATTTTATTTCGCCCACCGCTGGTCGTTAATGCAGAATGAATGATTTTCTATGCAGGTGTTATCCATAGAAAATATCCTGTTTATCGATGGAATACAGACGCTTCTGTTCTCTCCGCCTTTTATTTCCCCGACAGTGAGATTAAACTCATTTCACCTTAATCCGAGCACTCAGGTATTTCGTCTTGAATCGCATTGTTAAGCTGGCGGGCCCTGCGCTCTTATTTTCGCTATTTACGCTCTCCGGCTGCTCATTATCCCCGGCGATTCCGGTTTTAGGCGCAGCATTTCCCGGCTGGTTTTTCTGCTTATTAGGCGCCGCGCTGTTACTTATTCCCTGCCATATCCTGATTGTGCGTCAAGGATGGCAATCGCGATTTTCTCCACTGGTCTTCAGCTATCTGGCGCTGATGTTCCTGTTCGCCACGATTCTGTGGTTCCTGTTCTTCGTAAACTAGATCCCTATGACCCAATCCCGCTCAAGCGTTATCCGCAAAAAATGGCCCCTGCTGGCGCTCGTTCTCGCCGCGATCGTGGCGCTGATTCTGGTTATCTGGCAGCTGCAAACCTCGCCGGAAACCAACGATGCTTACGTTTATGCCGACACCATCGACGTGGTGCCGGAAGTGAGCGGGCGGATCGTCGAAATGCCGATTCGCGACAATCAGCGGGTGAAAAAAGGCGATCTGCTGTTCCGCATCGACCCGCGTCCCTACCAGGCGATGCTTGATGATGCCAAAGCGCGGCTGACCACGCTTGATGCGCAGATTATGCTGACCCAGCGCACCATCAAAGCGCAGGAGTACAACGCACAGTCGGTCAACGCCGCCGTTGAACGCGCCAAAGCGCTGGTTAAGCAGACCACCTCTTCACGCATACGCCTTGAGCCGCTGGTACCGCAGGGGTTTGCCTCACAAGAAGATCTGGATCAGGCGCGAACGGCCGAAAAAGCGGCGCGCGCCGAACTGGAGGCCACCCTGCTGCAGGCGAAACAGGCTTCCGCGGCCGTGACCGGCGTTGATGCCATGGTGGCGCAGCGCGCGGGGATCCTGGCGCAAATTGCGCTGGCCGAGCTGCATCTCGAATTTACCGAAGTGCGCGCGCCGTTTAACGGCGTGGTGGTGGCGCTGAAGACGACGATCGGCCAGTACGCCTCGGCCCTTAAGCCGGTCTTTACCCTGCTGGATGACGACCACTGGTACGTGGTGGCAAACTTCCGCGAAACCGACTTGCAGAGTGTTCGGCCCGGCGTTCCGGCCAGAATTACCGTAATGACCAACCATGGCCGCACCTTCGAGGGCGTAGTCGACTCGGTCGGCACCGGCGTTCTGCCCGACGGCGGCAGCGTCATTGAAGGCCTGCCGGTTATTCAGAAGAGCATCAACTGGGTCCATGTCTCCCAGCGCTTCCCGGTTAAAATCGCCGTCAAAGATCCCGACCCGAACCTGTTTCGCATGGGCGCTTCCGCCAGCGCCGTTCTCCAGCCGCAATAAGGAGACGGCATGCAAAGCTTGTGGCCGTTTCTGACCCGGGAACTCCGCGATGCGCCGGGGCGGGCGAACTATACCCTGCGCCTGACGCTCAGCTGTGCGGTGCTGATTGTGCTGTTTATGACGCTGCATATTCCCTTCCTCGCCGTGGCGCTGATCGTGGTGTTTTACGTCAGCCAGCCTAACGTCCTGATGATTAAGCTGGTCAGCGTGGTTTTCGTGGTGACCGTCAGCGTCGCCCTGGGCGGCGTACTGCTGATTATTAAGTGGACCTATGACTATCCGCTAATTCGCCTGGTTGCCTCGGTGATCCTGTTCTTCTGTGCGATTTACCTGATGCGGGTCCTCGGCAAGCTGGGGCTGGCGTTTTTCGTGGTGGCGCTGGCAGTCATCTACGCCCAGACCTTCCCGTCGATGACCAGCCAGAGCGAAATTCTGGTACGCCTGCTGCTGTGGCTATGGGTGGCGATTAACACCGCCATTCTGGTGACGTTGCTGGTCAACGCCGGTTTCCAACAGGCGTTCCCCGGCTATCAGTTTAAAGCCCGGCTGGTGGTCATGCTGCGCCAGACGGCGCTGATTCTTAGCCAACCGGATGGCGGGGCGCCGCAACCCTCCTTTAAAGAGATCGCCGGCCAGTTTAACCAGTTGCAGTCCCTGTACCAGCAAGCCGCCCGCGCCACCCCGGAGATTGCCGCCAGCCCGCAGGCCTGGCAATCGCTGATGGCCGCCGCGCTGCGCTGCTACCATTTAACGGCGCTGCTACAACCGGGCCGCGACCATTCCGATGCGCGCCAGCGGATAGCCCGCGAGCTGAACGCGCTGGCGGATAATCTGCCCAGCCCCACAGCGGCGGATATGGAGCCGTTGATGGTCCCGCGCGATAGCGATAACAGCGCCATTTTGCAGGAGATCGCCGAGGTGCTGGCGCGGCTGGCGCGCGGCGAAACCATCGCGTTACCGCAGGGTGAAGTGGAAAAAGCGCCGCTGCTGCTGCCGGACGCGTGGTCAAATCCGGTCTATCTGCACTTTGCCCTGAAAACGCTGCTGGCGACGCTGCTGTGCTACGTTTTCTATACCGCCGCAGACTGGCAGGGCATCCACACCATTATGCTGAGCTGCGTCATTGTCGCCCAGCCGGGTCTGGGCGCTACCATGCAGAAAACGTGGCTGCGTATCGGCGGCGCGCTGCTGGCGACGCTGATTGCGCTGCTCCTGATCGTCTTTGTGCAGCCCTGGACCGACTCGCTGAGCGGCCTGCTGGCGATGACCCTGCCGGTGTTCGCGCTGGCGGCGTGGATTGCGGCAGGCTCAGAGCGCATCGCCTACGCCGGGATCCAGATAGGTTTCACCTTTGCGCTGGCATTCCTCAGCTGGTTTGGCCCGCTCAGCAACCTTACCGAACTGCGCGACCGGGTTATCGGTATCCTGCTCGGCGTGCTGGTCTCCTCGATTGTACATCTCTATTTATGGCCGGATAGCGAAGCCCCGCAGCTCAAAGCGCGTCTGGCGCAGCTTTATCGCCAGCTGGCGCAGACCCTCTCCTCAAGCGACGATGAGGTTCAGCTGGTACCGCTATTTGCCGCGCTGACCGAGAGCGAAACCTTAATCAACCGGGTAGCCGCCGAGCCGCTGGGAACCTACGCCCACCCGTGGCCGGAAGCCAAAAACTGGCCGGTGCGGGCGACGTTCCATCAGGCGGAAGAGATCCTGCGCCTCAGCGAAGGCTATCGTCTGTACGCCGCGCCGGGGGATACTTTTTTACCCCGCTGCGCCCGGCGGCTTGAAGGCTACGCTGCCGATATCGACGCGCAGCAAACTGCCGTAGAACGCCCTCAGGCGCTTCTCCCGGACCCGGCGAATCCATTTGGCGCGCCGCTGGTCAACGCGCTGGCCGCTCTGCCGGCGTGGCCATTTGCGTCTTCCGATATTCCGCGACAGGCAATGCAATCATGATTAAAACCTCTACTCTCCCGCGCGCCTCGCGATCCCCGGTGTTTGCCTTCGCCCTGACGCTGTTAACCGGGTGCGCATTAATTCAGGACGATCCTGGCCAGGTTCCGCTGGTCAATCCGCAGCAGGCCGAGCTGGCGCAGGTGATCCATCTGGCGAATAGCGGCTGGCCGACGGCGCGCTGGTGGGAAGGCTATCAGGATCCGCAGCTAAATATGCTGGTCAATCGCGCGCTGCAGAACTCCCCCACCATGCAGGCGGCGCGGCTGCGTATTTCGCAATCGCAGTCCACGGTCGAGCTGGCGCAGTCGGCAATGGGCGTGCAGGCCACCGCCGTGGCGGCGCAAAACCGTCTGCGGGTCACCAATAAACAGTTCACCTGGCCCTACTCCTTCTCCCTGCCGGTGGATAAAAACGGCCCCTGGTACACGCTGAATACGGTTGGCGTCGGGGCGACGCTGAATATCGATTTATGGGGCGCCGACCGCGCCCGCGTTGCCGCCGCGATTGGCGAAAAGAACGCCCGCCAGGCGGAGACCGCCGGCATCGAGCTGGATCTTGCCAGCAGCGTGGCCCAGCTCTATTTCGCGATGCAGGCAACTTTCCAGAAAATCGCATTACTTAATCAGCTGGAGGCCATCGCCAGGCTCTCGGTGCAGGCGCATGAGCATCGTACCGCGCGCGGCGTGGAGGATAGCGTCGATGTCGCCAACGCCCAGGCAGAGCTGCTGGCGGCGCAGCAGCAGGTGATTACGGCGCAGGGGACGCTGACGCAGTATCGGGAAACGCTGCGGGCGCTGATTGGCGCCGATGCGCATAGCATGCCGGAGATTCATCCCGTGCCGCTGCCGGCGCTGCAGGAAACGCTCCCGGATTCGCTTTCGTTTGAACTGCTGGCCCGTCGCCCGGATCTGCAGGCGCTGCGCGGCTACGTCAGCGCTTCGATGAACCAGGTGGACGCGGCAAAAGCGGCGTTTTACCCGCACTTCGATATCAAAGCCTTCTGGGGCTACAACGCGCTGAGCGTCGGCGATCTGTTTAAGTCCTCATTCCAGCAGATCAACCTGCTGCCGGGGCTCTATTTGCCGTTGTTTGACGGCGGGCGCTTAAACGCCAACCTGAAATCGACGCGTACGGCGAGCAATATTTTAATTAAGCAGTACAACCAGGCGGTGCTGGACGCGGTGCGCGACGTGGCGATTAGCTCCAGCCAGTTGAACGATTTGAACCAGCAGGCCGCGCTGCAGCAGCAGAAAGTCGCGGCGGCGATGATGACCACCCGCAGCGCCAGCGCGCACCATCAGCGCGGACTGGTCAGCTACTATGCGGCGCAGGAGGCGCGTCGTCCGGCCATCGCGCAGCAGCTTTTGCTGCTGGATATCGAGGCCCAGCGGCTCAGCACCGATATCACCTTGATTAAAGCCCTGGGCGGCGATTACCGCGGCCCGGCGGTGGCGTCCGCAGGGAAAGAAGTGGCGCAATAGCCGTGAATTTCCCTACTCGCGCCAGGCTCTGCTCCCGGGGGCGGCGCTTAACGAGCCTTGCCCGGGCTACAGGTTCACCGCCGTCTGTAAGCCGGTAACCCCACAATTCATCGCCGTCTGCGAGCCCCACTCACCGCCGTCTGCTGTTGGGTAGCCCGGACAGATGCGCAGCATCGCCTCCCGGGAATTCTGCCGCACTGCGCCCTGTTCCCGGGGGCGGCGCTTAACGCGCCTTGCCCGGGCTACGGGTTCACCGCCGTCTGTAAGCCGGTAACCCCCACGATTCACCGCCGTCTGCGAGCCCCACTCACCGCCG
>NZ_KV793506.1:231498-295528 GCF_001808475.1 Klebsiella sp. HMSC09D12
GCTTAACGCGCCTTGCCCGGGCTACAGGTTCACCACCGTCTGCGGACCGGTAACCCCCACCATTCACCGCCGTCTGCGAGCCCCACTCACCGCCGTCTGCAGGTCTGGTAGCCCGGATAAGGCGCTTCGCGCCGCAATCCGGGGTTTGACCAATAAAAAGCCGGCGCAGAGCGCCGGCTTTTTATTTACCGCTTTCGCCGTCAGGCATTCGCCGCCGGTTTTTGCTCGCTGGATTTGGTGTTTTCCAGCATCCGCCGCACCGGAACAATCAGCAGGCACAGCACCGCGGCGCAGATCAGCAGCGCAATGGAGCAGCGTGCGAACAGGTCAGGCAGCATATCCAGCTGATCGGCCTTCACGTGACCGCCAATCAGACCCGCCGCCAGGTTCCCCAGGGCGCTGGCGCAGAACCACAGCCCCATCATCTGGCCGCGCATTCTTTCCGGCGCCAGCAGAGTCATGGTCGCGAGACCAATCGGACTGAGGCACAGCTCGCCCAGCGTCAGCATCAGAATGCTGCCCACCAGCCACATCGGCGAAACGCCCGCGCCGTTGTTGCTCAGGACATTTTGCGCCGCCAGCATCATCAGGCCAAAGCCCGCCGCCGCGCACAAAATACCGATAACAAACTTGGTGATGCTGCTCGGACGTACGTTTTTGCGCGCCAGCGCAGGCCAGGCCCAGCTAAATACCGGCGCCAGCAGAATGATAAACAGGGCGTTAATCGACTGGAACCACACCGCCGGGATCTCGAACGAGCCGATCGTACGGTTGGTATAGTCGTTAGCGAACAGGTTAAACGAGGTCGGTTTCTGCTCAAACGCTGACCAGAAAAAGGCCGCCGAAATCAGCAGGATAAAGCATACCAGCAGGCGGGCGCGCTCTTTACGGCTCAGCCCGGCGAAGACGAACAGGTAGATAAAATAGAGCACCACCGACGCCGCAATCACGTAGACCAGCACGCTGGCCACCGCCACCGGGTTAATCACGATAACGCCCTGGGCAATCAACGCGACAATAACCGCTACGCCTACCGTCAGCGCCAGTAGCCATGCGCCGACGCCGTTTCGTTTCACTACCGGGCTATTCCAGGTGGAATCGAGGCCGACTTCGCTGTCATAGCGTTTCATCGCCGGGACGGCAAAGACGCGGAAGATTATCAGCGCGACCAGCATCCCGATGCCGCCGATGCCAAAGCCCCAGTGCCAGCCGTGGGATTTGATCAGCCAGCCGGAGATCAGCGGGGCGATAAACGAGCCCATGTTGATGCCCATGTAGAACAGCGAGAAGCCGCCATCGCGGCGCGCATCGCCTTTCTTGTACAGCGTACCAACCATCACCGAAATACAGGTTTTGAACAGGCCGGAACCGAGCACGATAAACATCAGGCCGATAAAGAACAGGCTATCGCCCATCACCGCCGACAGCGCGATGGAGAGATGGCCCAGCGCGATCAGTATCGAACCATACCAGACCGCTTTTTGTTGCCCGAGCCAGTTGTCCGCCAGCCAGCCGCCGGGCAGCGCGGCAAGATACATGGTCCCGGCAAAAATCCCGACGATGGCCGAAGCGTTCTCACGCGCCAGCCCCATCCCGCCGTCATAGACGGTGGCCGCCATAAACAGGATCAGTAATGGACGAATGCCGTAAAACGAGAACCGTTCCCACATTTCGGTGAAAAACAGCGAACCGAGCGGGTAAGGATGACCGAAAAAGGTCCGAGATTCATTTTTATTAACAGAGGAATGCATAACTTCTCCCAAAGATGTCCGCAGCGCTTTAGCGCAGCGGAAAGCGTGTTGGCCTTTTATACACAAGGCCAATCATTCACATTTAATGTGACGTTATTTAACCATTTGATAACCTAATAATGGTCCTGTCTAGTCCCTTCCCCCAACTTTTTAGATGAAAAGTCGACAAACGTCTACTTTTACAGATTTAAAGTTGGCGAGAGAGGAAATGTGATTGACATCATAAAACAGAGCATCTTAGATGATATTTTATTTATAAAACAAACAGTTAAATATAATTATTTTTGTAGCTATCCGTGCCGTTCAGCCGACGCTGTTGTCTACCAATAACCTTAATAAATACATGCCTGAGATGCTCAGCGAGGGGAAAGAGCGATAAAATGCACAATTGTCATTGTGAAAAAAACGTTACCCGCAAGAACGGATAAGCCGCTATCCGCTGCCAGCAAGCGAAGGTGGCGCACCGCCCGTCCCCGCGTGGCGAAGAGAAGAATAAATTCGGCTATAAAGTCGCTATTCCGGGCGCCAGAAAGGCGAAGAAGGGATTACGACGTTTTAAGCGACAGAAAGAGGTTTTACTGGCATATAAAACAAATGCGTCACGAATCGCTCCCGCTCCTGGCGAAGAACGGGCGTGACGCAGAATAGTTAAGACTCCCGGTCGCTATCGGCTGGATTATTTAATCCAGCGATCTTTAATTTCGCTGTATTCAGGGGAAGCCATCACTTTCTCCAGCGCCTGGTTGATCTCCGCCAGCAGCGGATTGCTCTTACGCAGCGCAATGCCCAGCCCTTTGCCGTAATACTCCGGGTCGGTGGCGCGCTCATCCATGATGACGAAATCCGGGTTTTCCTTTAACCAGTTTTTCATCGCCGATACGTCGCCAAACACGCCGTCCAGCCGCCCGTTACGCAGATCGACAAGCGCGTTCAGATAGCTGTCATAGGCCTGCGACGCAATCTCACGATGGCGATCCTGAAGGTAGCGCTGATGGGAAGTGCCGTTCTCCAGACCAAGCTTCTTGCCTTTTAAATCGGCAAAGGTGTGGAAGGTATCTTTGCGCACGACCGCCACCGCCGACAGTTCGTTGAAGTACGGCGTCGAAAAATCCACCTGCTTCTCACGCAGCGGCGTGATATCCATCCCGGCGATCGCCGCATCCATTTTCTTAAAACGCAGTGCCGGAATAAGGCTATCAAAACTCTGATTGGTGAAGCTGCAGGTAGCCTGTAGCTCCTTACATACCGCTCTGGCGATATCAATATCAAAACCCGCCACCTGATTATTGCCGTCGACGAATTCAAACGGCGGATAGGTTGCGCTGGTGCCAAAATGGATCACCCGCTCGGCCGCCAGCGCCGAACCGGTAAATAAACCGAGCGCAAGTGCGAGATAAGCGCCTTTCATAGTCATGCTCCCTGTGATGCCCTCACGATAATTCAGCGTTCTGAAAGATGGTCGGGATTGTTATTTATCGTTGGCGATGAATCATATTCTTCGCCTGAATCATTATCCGCAATGATCGACCGCTCGGCGCGCGGCCGGTGAAAATCAGCGCAGCCGCCCGAACGGGGAGAAAAATCATACATGAAGTGGCGCGGGTTCTGTAGATTACCCCCGGCTTTTCGGAGGAAATTCGTTAATCATATCCGTGGGTTACCGCAGGCATCACAGCAGAATATGCCAGAGAAGAGGCGCTGCCCCCAACCCAGACAGGTCGTTACGCATTTAATAAAGAGAAAAGTTTTACCACAGAGGCAACGCGTAAAATAAAACGTCTTCTCCCGCTAAATTAGCGCCGCCGGAACCGCACGCTAGAGATGCGCCTCTTCATCCAGAGAGATCACCTGAATGCCGGCATTACGATACGCCTGAACGTCATCAGGCAGACGATCCACCACCACGGTATCAATACGATCCGCGGCGGTAAACTGGGCAAGCGAGGTATTATTCAGCTTGCTGTAGTCGCAGACGATAATCACCTGACTGGCGTGTTCAACCATGCCGCGTTTCGTTTCTGCCAGCATGATATCGGCCACGCAGGCGCCGTGTTTCAGCGACAGCGAATTGGCGCCCATAAACGCTTTATCGACGTTCAGGGTATCAAGTATGGAACGTCCGTTGATCGCCACCACGCAGTGGTATCCCTTCTTGACGATCCCACCCAGCAGAATGGTTTGAATAGAGGGGCTGGCTTCCAGCTCGCGGGCGATTTGGTAATCATTGGTGACCACCGTAACGTTCTGTCGGTCGCGAATATTGCGCGCGATATGCAGAGTCGTGGTACCGGTATCCAGCACGATAATGTCGCCATCCTCAACCAGCGCCGCCGCGCGCTGGCCGATCCGCTCTTTCGCGCTGAGGTTAACAATTTCGCGCGCGTCCGACGCCTGTTCAAAGCTCGCCCGCGTCCGAAGAACGGCGCCGCCGTGGGTACGGGTCAGCAGCCCCTCCTCTTCCAGCTGGCGGAGATCGGCACGAATGGTGGCGCCAGATACATTAAAGACGTCACACATCTCAGAAACAGCCACTTTGCGTTTTTCCCTGAGAATACTGAGCAACTTCTCCTGTCTTTCTTCTGCAAACATTCTGCCTCTCTCTTATTTACGGCACGTTACGCGCGATGCGGCGCTGGCTTACCTTTGCGTATCAGTCGGGTCCCACGCTGAGCGCATCCAGCCTGTCGTATAAGGCGGCGGATTGCCGGTACAGCGTATCAAAAAGCTCGCTGCAGGCGTGGTAATAATCCCGCAGACGGGGATCTGGCGAAATCAGTTTGTCGAACTGCACCGTCTGCTTCACGCCGCTGGCAAAATCGGCGTACAGCCCCGCGCCAACCCCGGCGATAATACCGCATCCGGTGACGCCATTCTCCTGATTGCGCGTAGATAATATCGGAAGATTGTACGCCGCGGCTTTGATTTCAAGCCACAGCGGGCTGCGCGCGCCGCCGCCGGAAGCGATCATTTGTTGCGGATATTGCCCGCACGCCTGCAGCTGGCGAAGATTGCGCCAGGACGCAAAGGCCACCCCTTCCAGGACCGCGCGGAATAAATGACCGCGGCGATGCTTACGCTGCAGGCCGAAAAACTGCGCCCGCGAGTTCGTGTGTTCGGCCAGGCGTTCTCCGGTCAGATAGGGAAGAAAGAGCAGCCCTTCCGCGCCCGCCGGCACCGCTGCCGCTTCCTGCAAAAGCTGCGGATGCGTAATCTGGTTATCGGCCAGCGCCAGCCGCGCCCAGCGGACGGCATCGCCGCCGGCGTCGAGAATCGTAAATCCGCCCCAGGCCGCGTTAGCCAGATGAAGGTTATTGACCAACGGATGGCGCAACGGCCGCGGCGATACCACCGTAATCAGCGTCGACGTGCCGGTAGAGTCGGACGCCATCCCCGGTTCATACACTCCCGAACCCAGTAAAGAGGCCGCCATATCCGACGTACCGGCAACCACCGGGATACCCGCCGGCAGGCCCGTCAGGCCGGCTGCGCGTGGGGTCACCTGGCCGATTATGTCGCTGGAAAGTTTAAGATCCGGTAGCTGATCGACCCGCAGACCAAACGTTTCGCAGGCTTGCGAAGACCAGGCGCGGGTTTCGCTGTCCATCAGGAAATAGCAGGACGCCTCGCTATAGTCGGTCGCCAGGGCGCCGGTCAGCATGAAATTAATATAGTCCTTCGGCATTAACACTTTGGCGAGCTGCGGCCAGCGCTCCGGATGATGTTCACGCCACCAGGCTAATTTAAAAGCGGGCCACGCCGCCGCGGGTGGATTATTTAAATGCGCCAGCCACTTCTCCCGCCCTTCGCGCGCGCTAAAGGCATCCACCTGCGGCTGGCTACGCTTATCATTCCACAGCAGCGCCCTGTCCTCCACCAGCTCGCCGCGATCGTCCAGTAGAACGGTACCGTGCATTTGCCCGCAGGCGCCAATAACCGCAATCTGCGCAGCCGTTTCAGGATAGCGGTAAAGCACCTCGCGTATGCAGTCGCAGGCGGCCTGCCACCATAGAGAAGGGGCCTGTTCTGACCAGCCCGCACGCGGCGTGGTTTGCTCATACTCTCTTTGCGCAAAGCCGATCATCGCGCCGTCAATGCGCAAAATAGCGGCGCGGGTGCTGCCAGTGCCAACATCAATCGTGAGTATTTTATCTTTCATCACTGACTCCGGTGACGTCTTAAAGCGGGCCATCAGGCCCGCGGTCTCTCAGTTTAATCGGCGTTCAGCTCGGGAAAACGTTCCGGATGCTGCTCCAGTTCAGCCAGCACCTTTGTTACTGCGCCATGGCTCATGCCAAAGCGGCGGACGCCAAGCTGGTAGAGCGCGCGCACCGTGGCCAGATCGCGAATGCCTCCGGCCCCTTTGATATCGATTCGGCCTTTAAGCTGGTCGGCAATGATGCTGACTTTTTCCACCGTGGCGCCGGTGGGCGCCCAGCCGGTAGAGGTTTTGACCCACTTCATCCCCACCTCTACGGCGATATCGCACACGCGGCGAATCTGCTCCTCATTGAGATAGTGCGTTTCGAGGATCACTTTAGCCGGTACCGGGGCGGCGGCTTCCACCACGCGGCGCAAATCTTCGCGCACATAGTCATAATCGCCGGATAACACTTTGCCGATATTCACCACCATATCCACTTCGCGGGCGCCGTCGGCAATCAGCTGGCGCACCTCCTGAACCTTGGTGTCGGTGGCATGCCCGCCGCCGGGAAAACCGACCGGCCCGCCAATCATCACCTCTCCCGTGCCCTGCTGCGGCAGCAACGTACTGAGAAAACGCGTCCAGCAGGGCAGAACGTGGACGGAAATAATGTTGTATCGGGCAGCCAGCTCGGCGCAGGCGCGAACGTCCGCTTCGGTACTGGTGGCCTGGACTGCGCTCAGGTCAACTAAACGTGCAAAACGACGGGTTGTTTCATTCATGGTCTTATCCTGCTCTTTGTTTTTAATTGCTTTCATTTAATGCTGTTATTCGGCTTGAATCCATTTAAAAACGCATCAAATGAAAATAACGTGATCGATTTAGCATTTTTTTATTTTCATTTGTTTTTAATTAGCAGGCAAGAAATGAACAGTGCCCTGGCAGAGCGGGCGCAAACGGTCATAAACGGGCGCAAAGGCAATATTGCATTTATTTTTGTTTGTTTTTGTTTATGCCTGAATAGCGGGCGAGATAGCAAAAACGCTGGCGGCAGTGCAGCCGAAATGCGTGCGCTATCACACTGTCCGGCAGCGAAAAGCTCGCCTTCGCCGGACATTCCCGAGGTCTCAACGCCCTGCGCAAGGGAAAGGTAATCTGATTATGTACTTCAGGAGAGAGCTATGTTGCCGCTGGAACGTCATCGTTTGATTGTTGAACTGCTGGGCCAACGCGGCGTGATGCGGGTAAATGAGATTGCGCAAGCGACTCGGGTCTCAAGGGAAACGATTCGCCGCGATCTGAGCGAGCTGGAACGGAAAGGGATCTTAAATCGGAGCCACGGCGGAGCGCTGGCGGCGGAAAACCCGCTGCCGACGACCCGAGCGGCAGCGTCCGCCCTGCCGGTCGAAGATAGCCAGGGAAGCTTTCAGCAAAGAACGCTGCTGCACAGCGAAGGCAAAATGCGCGTTGCCCGTAAAGCGCTGCAGTTTCTCCAGCCGGGAAAGACCATCGTCCTGGACGGCAGCAGCACCAGCTGGTTTTTGGCCCGGCAGATGCCGGAGATGGCGTTAACGGTTATTACGCCCTCCATCCGCATCTTACAAACCCTGATGAGCCGACGCTCGTTGCATCTCGTGGGGCTGGGGGGCGACTTCTCCCCGACCGAAGAGTCGTTCTTCGGTGAAACTGCCTCACGAACGCTGCGCGAGTATGCCATCGATACGCTCTTTTTCTCCTGCCAGGGTCTGGAGCGCGATAGCGGCTTATATGCGGGTACGGAAGCCCACGCAGCCCTGCTGAAACAGATGATGCTGGCGGCCCGTCAGACCGTGGCATTGGTCGACGGCAGCAAGCTGGGGCGAACAGGCGTCGCGCGCATCGGCGGATTGGGCGAGCTGGACTGTCTGGTGACCGAAAAGTTTGTCGATCCGCTGCTGGAAAAAGAGATGACCTGGCATAACGTCGGCCTACAAATCGCCTGAGTACGCCGTCATGACGTGACGGTTAATACGCGCAATGTCGAAACGCTGCTTCCCGCGGCAGGGCCAGACTTTGCCTGAAATCAGCCACTACCGGAATAAATGAGGCCTTATGCGTTATTACCTTTCTCCCTCGCTCATGTGTATGGACATGATGAAGCTGACGGAACAGCTGCACTTTTTAAACGGCAAAGCCGACAGGCTGCATGTCGACATAATGGACGGCCACTATGTCAAAAATCTGGCGCTATCGGCCAGCTTTGTGGCGCAAATTCGTCCCTACACATCGCTTCCCATCGATGTCCACCTGATGGTCGAAGAGCCCGCCTCGTTTATCCCGTCGCTGATAGAAGCCGGCGCTGACGCTATTTCACTGCATCCGGAAACCATCTGCCGCGAAGCCTTCCGGCTCATCAATATGCTTCGCCAGGCGGGGAAAGAGGTGGGCGTGGTGCTCAATCCCGCCACGCCGGTTGAGAGCATCCAGCACTATCTGCATCTGCTCGATAAGGTGACGGTGATGACCGTCGATCCAGGCTATGCCGGTCAGCCTTTTATTCCCGAAATGCTCGCCAAAATCGCGCAGCTTCATCAGCTAAAAGAGAGCGGCAACCTCAGCTTCTTGCTGGAAGTCGACGGCTCATGCAATCGCAACACCTACCGCGAGCTGCTGGGAGCCGGAGCGCAGATATTGGTCATGGGCAGCAGCGGTTTATTCCGCCCGGATATGCCGCTTGAGCAGGCCTGGGAAAAAATGTCCCGCGATCTGTCCGCCGCGCTGCACTCCCCCGAGCTCGTATAAAGGAGCGAATGATGTCAGGAAAAGTCTGTGTTTTTGGTTCATTCAATTTCGACATGGTTGCCAGGGTGGAGCGCTTTCCGGTACCGGGCGAGTCGTTAGTGGCCTGCGGGAGTATGACCAGCGCCGGGGGGAAAGGGGCGAACCAGGCCACCGCCGCGCTAAAAGCGGGGGCGAATGTCCACTATATCGGCAAGATTGGCAATGATACCTTCGGCCATTTTGCCCGCCGTCATCTGAAAGGCGTGGGCTTCAATGCCGTGACGCTGCTGGTCGCCGAAGACGTCCCCACCGGCAACGCGCTGATTTATGTGGCCGGCAATGATGCCGAAAACATGATTGCCGTCGACCCCGGCGCGAATATGACGGTGACTGATGATGAAATCGCCGGCTGCATTCCCGCTATCGGCTGCGCGGATGTGGTGCTGGTTCAGCTGGAGAACAATCTTTCCGCCATTGAGCAGGTCGTTGACGCCGGCAAAGAGGCCGGGGCCTTCGTGGTGCTCAATCCTGCGCCCTGGCAGCCCGTTGAGCACGCCTTTCTAAGCAAAGTGGATCTGCTCACGCCGAACGCCACGGAGGCCGGGTTAATGACCGGGCGCCGGGTTGACTCTCTGGCGGCCGCGGCCGAGGCCGCCGATGCGCTGCATGCTCAAGGCGCGCGCAACGTCATTATCACCCTCGGCGCAAAGGGCGCCCTGCTGAGCGAGCAGGGCGTGAAATCCCCTATTCCGTGCTTTCCTTCTCATCCCCGCGATACCACCGGCGCGGGCGATGCCTTCAACGGCGCGCTGGCGGCGCGACTGGCCTGCGGCGAGCCGCTGCATGCCGCAGCCCGATTTGCGGCGGCCTACGCCGCCGTCAGCGTCGAAAAGCAGGGCGCATCATCTTTACCTGAGTACCAGGAGGCACGAGAACGGCTTTTGCGTGCCGCCTCTGATTATGAAATGGCATAAACCCTACTGTATAAAAACCATTAAGAGGATAGCTCAATGAGTACGCTAATCACGGATAAGGTCGATAAAGCGGCGGTCCACAATGAAAAACTGGACACCAGCGCGTATTTACCGCATACCCCCTGGCTGCAATTTTTACTGGTCTGTTGCCTGTTTGCGCTATGGGGGATGGCGGGCAACCTGAATGATATTTTGATCGCCCAGTTTAAAAAGGGCTTCGATTTAACGGATACCCAGACGGCGCTGGTGCAGTCGATTTTTTTCCTCGGCTACTTTTTTGTCGCCCTGCCTGCGGCGGCGCTGATAAAGCGTTATTCCTATAAAGCGGCGATCATTATTGGGCTGTGCCTGTACGCCCTCGGCTGCTTCCTGTTCGTTCCGGCCGCGCAGATCATGACCTACGGCGCGTTCCTCGCCTGCCTGGGGGTGATCGCCTGCGGACTCTCTTTTCTGGAAACATCGGCAAACACCTATTCAAGCCTGCTGGGCCCGATTCAATCGTCCACCCAGCGCATTAACTTTTCGCAGATCTTCAACTCGCTGGGCGTGATTTCCGGCGTGCTGATTGGCCAGGTGATGGTGTTTGGCGAGAACGATCCGAGCCATGAACAGCTGCTGGCGATGCCCGCCGCCGCCGCGGACGCTGCGCGCCATCAAATGGTCGGCCAGGTGGTCGGACCCTATCTGATTATCGGCTCCGTGCTGGTGGTGCTGGCGCTGGTGTTCGTGTTTATTAAATTCCCGTCGTGCAAGGGCACGCCCTCTCAGCAGCAGCAACTCCCGACGGAAAGCATGGGACCTACGCTGAAACGCCTGTTTGCTATCCCGCGCTTTCGCCTCGGGATCCTGTCGCAGTTTTTGTACGTCGGCGCCCAGGTTGGCGTATGGAGCTTCACGATTCGCTTTGTGCAGCTCGTGCAGCAGGGCACCAGCGAGCACTCCGCGACCTACTGGCTGCTGGCTTCTCTGGTGATTTACGCGGTGGGTAAAACCGTGGCCACCTGGTTGATGAACCGCCTGAACCCGGCGCTGCTGCTCGGTAGCTTTGCCCTGGCCGCCACTGTCCTTTTATTGGTTGCCGTATTCAGCAGTTCAATGCTGGCGGTCTATGCGCTCATTCTGGTCAGCTTCTGTATGGCGCCATGCTGGCCGACGAACTTTGGTCTGGTCATCAAAGGGATGGGGAAAGATACCCAGACCGCAGGCTCGATCGTGGTGATGTCGATTATCGGCGGGGCCGTTATTCCGCTGGTGATGGGCATTATCTCGGATATGAACGGCGGCAATATGCAAATCGCCTTTATCGCTCCGCTCCTGTGCTTTGTGTATGTCGCTTTCTACGGTTTCTGGTGCGTGCGTAAGGGGGTATAACATGCGCGAACTTATCAACACGATTGCTCATATTGGCTATCAGGTCAGTGACTTAACGCGTTCGCTTGCCTTCTATGAACCGCTGGGCTTTCAGCGCCAGCAGCGGTTTAGCAAGCCGTCGCCGCAGGGCACTATTGAAGTCGCGTTCCTGGAAATGGCGGGCGCCGTCCTCGAGCTGTATCAGCTTCCCGCAGGAACGCCCTTTGACGCTCCTCGCTGCGGTATCGATCATCTGGCGCTGGAAGTCCGCGACCTGGATGCGGTGCAGCAGCGGCTGGCGGCGCTCGGTTATCCGCTCGATGAAGGGCCGATAGAAGAAGACAACGTGCGCTTCCTGCTTATTCGCGGCCCCGATGGCGAACGGCTCGAGTTCGATGCCTTTAAGCGCTAAGCGGCCGGCCTGATCCCCTTCTCCCTTTTAGGCCCGGTTAATACGGGTCTAAAAGCGGGCTTCCTCAGGCTTTACAAAAGCCTGCCTGATTCCAGATTTTCTCCCCCCCACCCGGCCTCTCCTGCCTATTGTGCAATGTTACAAAATTGCTTCTGTTTTGTTGATTTTCTATTGTGAGCCATTCGGCAATTTCCTCTCCTGAATTTCCCCAGACTACTTCCAGTCAATACGCAATATCAGGAGAGACAAATGAGCAGCACCTCCGCCGACTTCCAGAATCTGTACCAGGCCCTGAGCCACAGCGCCGCCCGTAGCCCGGATGCCCTGGCGCTGGCGTTTGAGGATCGGCGCTATCTGTACCGCGATTTTCACCTGCGGGTACAGCGAGCGATGGCGCAGCTTGACCAGGTCTGGTCGCTGCGCAAAGGCGACCGAATCCTGCTGGCCTGGGGGAATCATCCCGCTTTTTGCGAAGTCCTTTTTGCCGCGCTTGGTCTGGGCATCGAAGTGGTGCCTTTCAGCACTAAGCTTAAGCAGGCCGAGAGCGAGGAGCTGGTGGGCCATATCGCCCCGCGGGTCGTGCTGTTCGATGCGACCGTACAGGACTGGCTGAAACACACCCCCGACGCGCGCGCGGTTTCACTCAGCGAATGGCAGGCGCTCTCACTTCCCGAACCGCTGACCCGCCAGCCGGTCCCGATTAACCGCGACGATACGGCGGTGATGATGTTCACCTCCGGTACCACCGGAGAACCGAAAGGGGCGATTATCACGCACAATAACCTGCTCTGCGCGATTGACGCCTATACGCAAAAACTGAATCTCACCGCCGCGGATAGCACCATTCTGGCGGTACCTATCTATCACATCACCGGCCTGTCGGCGCTGCTGGCGCTGTTTATTAGCCTCGGCGCGAGCATCTGGCTTCAGCACCGGTTCAACGCCCCGCAGGTGATCAACACCCTGCGCGAGAAGAACATTACCTTTCTGCACGGCTCGCCAACCATTTTTATCCTGCTGTGCCAGGCCGCGCGCGAGCAGAGCGCCAGCCATCCGGGCGATTTTCCCGCGCTACGCACGATTGCCTGCGGCGCGGGCCACCTGAGCGACGGACTGATCAACGAGTTAAAAACCCTGTTTCCGCATACGGCGATTCAGCCGATCTACGGTCTCACCGAAACGACCTCGCCCGCGACGATTTTTCCGGGCGACGTCTGGGGCAGCGATAAATGCGGCAGTTCGGGCCAGGCGATCCCCGGCCTCGCCATTACGATCCGCAACGATCGCCAGCAGCCCCTCCCCGCCGGGCAAATCGGGCATATCTGGCTAAAAGGCGATGTGGTGATCCGCGAGTACTGGCAGCACAGCGAACGACGCCCGAGCTGCGATGCGCAGGGCTGGTTTTGTACCGGCGATCTGGGCTATCTCGACGACGAAGGCTGGCTGTACATCAAAGACCGCAGCAAGGACATGATCAATCGCGGCGGAGAGAAGATCTACTCGCTGGAGCTGGAGAACATCCTCTCTACCTATCGGGGAGTGCGGGAAGTTGCCGTGATCCCGACCCCCAGCCCGGTCTATGGCGAAGAGCCGGTGGCGTTTATCGTGCCGGACGGCCAGCACCACCTGACCAGCGAAGAGATCCTCGGCTGGCTAAAGATCAAAATCGCCCGCTTTAAGCTGCCGGCGCGCATTATTTTCACCCGCGTTTTACCGCGTACCCATAACGGAAAAGTGAGCAAACAGCAGCTCAAAACGCGCCTCGCGGAATCCATCATCACGCTATCAACGGAGGATAAAAAGTGAGCAGCAAATTTATCGACGCCCATCAAGCGGCGCAGTGGGTCGCCAGCGGCGACACCGTCTGCACCGTCGGGATGACGCTTATCGGCGCGGCGGAGTCCATTTTAAGCGCTATCGAAGCGCGCTTTCTGACCGCGGGCGAACCGCGCGACCTGACGCTGCTGCATGCCGCTGGGCAAAGCGATCGCCAGCGCGGCATCCAGCACTTCGCCCATCCGGGTATGGTGACGCGGCTTATCGGCTCGCACTGGGGCCTGGCGCCGCGCTGGATGGCGATGATCAACAACAACGAAGTGGAAGCCTGGTGCCTGCCGCAGGGGCAGATCGTCCATCTCTATAGCGCGATGGCCGCCGGGCTTACCGGGCGGCTTTCCCCCGTCGGGCTCGGTACCTTTGTCGATCCGCGCATGGAAGGCGGGCGGATGAACGCCCGCACCCGCGAACGGTCCGATCTGATCGAGCACGTGACGTTTCGCGGCGACGAATATCTGTTCTACCCGGCCATTCCGCTGGACGTGGTTATTGTGCGCGGCACCCATGCTGATGAAGAGGGCAACCTCACGACCGATGAAGAGGTGATGAAGCTGGAAGTTCTGCACGCGGTTCTCGCCGCCAGACGCTATGGGGCGAAGGTGCTGGCGCAGGTGAAATATCGCGTGGCGAAAGGCTCGCTGCATCCGAAAAGCATCACCGTTCCCGGCAACCTGATCGACGCCATTGTGGTGTGCGAAGAGCCGCAAGCGGATCATCGCCAGACCTCCAGCTGGGACTTCGATCCGGCGCTGTGCGGCGATATCCAGCTACCCGCCGCGCAGAACGCGCCGCTGCCGCTCGACCTGCGCAAGCTTATCGGACGAATTGCCTGCCGCTACCTGACGCCAGGCTGCGTCATCAATCTCGGCACCGGCATTCCCAATGATGTTATTGGCGCCATCATTCACGAAGAACGGCTCGGCGAGCAGGTCACCATCACCGTGGAATCAGGGATCTACGGCGGGCAGCAGGCGGGCGGCGTTGATTTCGGCATTGGTCGTAACCTGAGCGCGATGATAAGCCACCAGGATCAAATGCTTTATTACAACGGCGCGGGGGTCGATATCACCTTTATGGGCGCCGGCGAGATGGACCCGCACGGCCACGTCAACGCCACGCGGCTCGGCGCATCCTGCCCCGGCGCGGGCGGTTTTATCGATATCACCCAGAATGCCCGCCACGTCGTGTTCTGCTCCTCTTTTACCGCCAAAGGGCTGGAGATCGCCTGTGAACAAGGGGCCCTGCATATCCGGCACGAAGGCGAGGTACGTAAATTCGTCGCCGGGGTTAATCAGATTTCTTACAACGGCGAGCTGGCCCGCGCCAAAGGACAAACTATGCATTACGTCACTGAGCGGGCAGTTTTCGAACTACGCCCGGAGGGGCCGGTGCTGACGGAAATCGCCCCCGGTATCGATCTTGAGCGCGACATCCTGGCGCATATGGATTTTCGTCCGGCGATCGCCGCGGATCTTCAGGTTATGGACAGTCGCTTGTTCACCCCGCAGCCCTGCGGCCTCGCGGAACATCTGTCCCGGAATTCATCCTCTGACTCACAAGGAAATTAGCTATGAAACTTGCCAGTAAAACCGCCATTGTTACCGGCGCCGCGCGCGGTATCGGCTTTGGCATTGCTCAGGTGCTTGCGCGGGAAGGCGCGCGAGTGATCATCGCCGATCGCGACGCGCACGGCGAAGCCGCCGCCGCGTCCCTGCGCGAATCGGGCGCACAGGCGCTGTTTATCAGCTGCAATATCGGTGAAAAAGCGCAGGTCGAAGCGCTGTTTTCCCAGGCCGAAGAGGCGTTTGGCCCGGTGGATATTGTGGTGAATAACGCCGGAATCAACCGCGACGCCATGCTGCACAAACTCTCCGAAGCGGACTGGGACACGGTGATCGATGTCAATCTGAAGGGCACTTTTCTCTGTATGCAGCAGGCCGCCGTCCGCATGCGCGAGCGCGGCGCGGGCCGCATTATCAATATCGCTTCCGCCAGCTGGCTTGGCAACGTCGGACAAACCAACTATTCGGCGTCAAAAGCCGGCGTGGTGGGAATGACCAAAACCGCCTGCCGCGAACTGGCGAAAAAAGGCGTCACGGTTAACGCCATCTGCCCGGGCTTTATCGATACCGATATGACGCGCGGCGTCCCGGAAAACGTCTGGCAAATCATGATCAACAAAATCCCTGCGGGCTACGCCGGGGAGGCGAAAGACGTTGGCGAGTGCGTGGCGTTTCTGGCGTCTGACGGCGCGCGCTATATCAACGGTGAAGTGATTAACGTCGGCGGCGGCATGGTGCTGTAAGGAGAAAAACGATGACACAGGCTAATGATATTGTGGTTGTCAGCGGCGTCCGTACCGCTATTGGCACGTTTAACGGCAGTCTTAAGCATACCCACCAGCATGACCTCGGAGCAGCGGTCATTCGCGAAGCGATCGCCCGCGCCGGACTTGCGCCGCAGGATATCGACGAAACGATCGTCGGCAACGTCGGGCAAATCGCCGAAAGCGGTTTTATCGCCCGCATCTGCCAGCTGCGGGCGGGGATCCCGCAGGAGAGCACCGCGTATTCGGTTAACCGCCAGTGCGGCTCCGGACTTCAGGCCCTGGCGGACGGCATGATGCAGCTGCAAAGCGGCCAAGCCGAGGTGGTCGTCGCCTGCGGAACAGAAAATATGACCCAGCTGCCCTACTACCTGCGCAAAGCGCGCGATGGCTATCGCATGGGCCACGGCGAGCTGGAAGATGGACTGATCTCCATCCTCACCTGGCCGGAAGGGCCTTATCACAACGGCATCACGGCGGAAAACGTTGCGCAACGCTTCGGTATTACCCGTGAAGCGATGGACGATTTCGCCTGGTCGAGCCAGCAGAAGGCGCTGAAGGCGATCGCTGAGGATCGCTTCCGCGAGCAGATTCTGGCCCTTGAGGTGCCGGACGGCAAAAAAGCGACCCGCCTGTTCGCGACCGATGAACACCCGCGCGACACCCCGCGCGAAAAGCTCGCCGCGCTGCGTCCGGCATTTAAAGCCGACGGCGTGGTGACGGCGGCCAACTCCTCCGGCATTAACGACGGCGCGGCCGCGCTGGTGATGATGACCCGCCAGCAGGCGGAACAGCGCGGCTTAACTCCGCGCATGCGCATTCGCGGCTGGGCGGTCGCCGGCTGCGGCGCGGAGATTATGGGGTTTGGCCCCTCTCCCGCGACCCGACGCCTGATGGATCGTCTCAATATGGATGTTCACGCCATCGATTTAATTGAACTCAATGAGGCCTTCGCCGCCCAGGCGCTGGCGGTGATGAACGATCTGCGTCTCGATCCAGCCCGCGTTAACGTCAACGGCGGCGCGATCGCCCTCGGCCACCCGGTGGGCGCCAGCGGTGCGATCCTGCCGGTCAAACTGATGTATGAAATGGCGCGCAGCGGCGCGCGCACCGGTCTGGTCACCATGTGCATCGGCGGCGGCCAGGGGATTTCTATGCTGTTCGAGCGCGAAGGCGCTTAGGAAAAGACGGCCCGAAGTGGGGCTTCGGGCCGGGCGTCGTTCGGGTCAGCACCCGGCGACAACCTGTGAGCTGACGAACGGGATCGTCTCGATCCCGGCAAGGCTTCTGACCACGAATACGGGGAAATAATAACCATGTCCGCAATAAATGAAAAGGCGGTAAACGGGACGCCGCTACAGCGCACCCATAAAAAGATCTACCGCCATTTGATGCCGCTGCTTATCGTGGCGTACATCATCAGCTTTATTGATCGCACCAATATTGGCATGGCGAAAGCGACCATGTCGGTGGATATCGGCCTTTCCGCAACCGCATTCGGCCTCGGGGCCGGGTTGTTTTTTCTCACCTACGCGGTGCTGGAGATCCCCAGCAACCTGTTTTTAACCCGGATTGGCGCGCGGCGCTGGATCGCCCGCATCATGATCACCTGGGGGATCATCTCCTGCGGTATGGCGTTTGTCACCGGGCCTACGTCCTTTTATGTGATGCGCCTTTTGCTCGGCGCCGCCGAAGCGGGGCTCTATCCGGGCATTATTTACTACCTGACCCTCTGGTTTGGCCGCGAAGAGCGCGCTAAAGCCACCGGTCTGTTCCTGCTGGGGGTCTGCCTGGCCAACATTATCGGCGCGCCGCTGGGCGGTTTGTTATTAAGCCTTGATGGAATGTCCGGCTGGCACGGCTGGCAGTGGATGTTCTTTATCGAAGGGCTGCCCGCGATAGCGCTGGCTTTCGTCGTCTGGCGCAGACTGCCGGATAAACCGGCCGACGCCCGCTGGCTGGACAGCGACGACGTGCAGGCTATCAACGCGGTACTGGAGAAAGAAGCCGAGGAGACGCGCCATACGCCAAGCCGATTTTCCCTGAAAACCGCGCTCACCACCCGGGTGTTTTTGTTACTGGTGCTGATTTACTTTACCCATCAGTTTTCGGTTTACGGCCTGAGTTATTTCCTGCCGGGGATCATCGGTAGCTGGGGCCAGCTTACTCCGCTGCAGATCGGTCTGCTGACCGCCATCCCGTGGATCGCAGCCGCCGCTGGCGGGATCCTGCTGCCGCGTTTCGCCCGGACGGAACAGCGTTCGCGCAGCATGCTGATGGCCGGATATCTGGTCATGGCGACCGGCATGGCGATTGGCGCGATTGCCGGCCACGGCGTGGCGCTGCTTGGCTTCTCGCTGGCCGCCTTCATGTTCTTCGCCATGCAATCCATCATTTTTAACTGGCTCCCCTCGATCATGAGCGGGCATATGCTGGCGGGCAGCTTCGGCCTGCTTAACTGTCTCGGGCTGTGCGGGGGCTTTCTCGGGCCGTTTATTCTCGGCGCGTTTGAGGATCGCACCGGCGCGGCAACGTCCGGCTTATGGTTCGCCGTCGCGCTACTGATCATCGGCGCGCTGGTGTCTCTGTTCATCAAAAGTTCGTCATCCCCTGGCAGAGCATCGGCAAAACAAGCCGGCGGCGAAAAAGCGTAATCAGGAGGTCCTTATGCGCATCGAAGTCTTACTGGATTTAAAAACTCGACTCGGCGAAAGCCCGGTCTGGGATGTCGAACAGCAGCGTCTTTGGTGGGTGGACAGCCTCGACGGGCGCCTGTTCGCCTGTAACGCGCAGGGCGGCGCGATTAAGAGCTGGGACGTGCGGCAGAAAATTGGCTCGTTCGCCCTGCGCCAGAACGGCGAAGGCGCGGTGGTGGCGCTACAGAATGGCGTGCATCTGCTCGACTTCGCCAGCGGCGAGCTGACGCTGCTGCACCACCCGGAAGCGGACCGGCCCTTTAACCGGCTCAACGACGGCAAAGTCGATCGTCAGGGACGTTTTCTGTTCGGATCGATGGATATGCGTGAAGAGGAGCCGAGCGGCGCGCTATATCGCCTGGACGCCGATCTGTCACTACACGTGCTGAAGAAAAATATCATCGTCTCTAACGCCCCCTGCTGGAGCCCCTCCGGCGAGACGTTCTATTTTGCCGATACCTGGACGGGCGAAATCTGCGCCTGGGACTACAACACCGCGACCGGCGATCTCTCCGGAGAACGAGTCTTTTGCCGTGTCGATAGCAGCGAAGGCGGCGCGGCGGATGGCGCCACCGTGGACAGCGAAGGCTATCTGTGGAACGCGCTGGTCTACGCGGGCAAGCTGGTGCGCTACACGCCGGAGGGCAAGATCGATCGCATCATTGAGATGCCGGTGAAAAAAGTGACCAGCGTTATGTTCGGCGGCGAAAACCTCGACGTGCTGTACGTCACCTCAATGGCGCAGCCGCCCCTCCCGCGCTTCCCGGAAGATAATCAGCTGCGCGGCAGCCTGTTCGCCCTGTACGACCTGGGCGTGACCGGCGTAGCGGAGCGGCGTTTTGCCGGCTAAGCGAACCTCCGGCTCGCCGCGATAACAATAATACCCGGCGAACTGACTCTGACCCTGACACCAGGCGGCGCGCATCATGCTGTCGCGACGCCGCGGAGTAAACACGACTATGACAACAATCAATCACACACCTGCCGGCGAACAAGGTGGAAAAAAGCGGCTGATACATCGTTTCTCCTGGGTTTCGCTGCTGGTTTGCTGGCTAATCTGGGTGCTTAACGCCTACGATCGCGAGATGATCCTGCGCCTTGGCCCGGTCATTTCTAAAGAGTTTTCGCTCTCGCCGGAACAGTGGGGCAACGTCGTCGCCCTGATTATGGTTGCCCTCGCGGTGCTGGATATCCCCGGCTCCATCTGGAGCGATCGCTACGGTTCAGGCTGGAAACGAGCGCGCTTTCAGGTACCGCTGGTGCTGGGCTATACCGCCCTCTCTTTTCTTTCCGGTATTAAAGCGATCAGCCACGGGCTGACGGCCTTTGTGCTGCTGCGCGTTGGCGTCAACCTCGGGGCCGGCTGGGGCGAGCCCGTCGGCGTCAGCAACACCGCAGAGTGGTGGCCGAAAGAGAAACGCGGCTTCGCGCTGGGGGTGCATCATACCGGCTATCCGATTGGCGCGCTGCTGAGCGGCGTGGTGGCAAGTCTGGTGCTTTCCGCATTTGGCGAAGGCAGCTGGCGCTACTGCTTCCTGCTGGCGCTGATCGTCGCCATCCCGCTGATGATTTTCTGGGCGAAATATTCCACCGCCGATCGCATCAACACGCTTTATCAGCATATCGATAGCCAGGGGATGACGCGCCCGGCGACCCAGGAAAGCAGCCATGTTGCCAAAGGCGAAGGGATGAAGACCTTTTTACGCACCCTGCGCAACCGCAATATTTCGCTAACGGCGGGCAATACCCTGCTGACGCAAATTGTCTATATGGGCATTAACGTTGTGCTGCCGCCGTATCTTTATCACGTCTCCGGCCTGTCGCTGGCAGCATCCGCCGGGCTAAGTATTATCTTCACGCTTACCGGTACCCTGGGCCAGATAATTTGGCCCTGGCTGTCCGATAGCTTTGGCCGTAAACGTACTCTGATCGTCTGCGGTCTGTGGATGAGTATCGGCATTGCGCTGTTCTATTTCGCCACCAATATGCCGCGTCTTATCGCCATTCAGCTATTTTTTGGCCTGGTGGCCAACGCCGTGTGGCCTATTTACTACGCAATGGCTTCGGACTCCGCCGAAGAACGCGCCACCTCTACCGCCAACGGCATTATCACCACGGCGATGTTTATCGGCGGCGGCATTTCGCCATTGCTTATGGGCTGGCTCATCCAGTTCGGTGGGGGATGGGAAAATCCGGCGGGTTATATCTACGCCTTCTTTACCATGGCGGGATGCGCGCTGCTGGGGATGTTATTGCAGCTCATGACCACCGATAAAACGCCGCGCAAAGCGCATTAACGCAGGAGAACGCATGAAGATTGTTATCGCGCTGGATTCGTTTAAGGGTAGCTGTAGCGCGCAGGCCGCTTGCGCAGCGGTAGCACAGGGGTTGCGCCGGGTTGACGAGGGGCTGGAGCTGGTCGAAATGCCCGTGTCGGACGGCGGAGAGGGGCTGCTCTCGGCCCTTGCGGAAAGTCCGCAGCTGAAGGGCGCAAGGTGGCAGCAGCAGCATTGCACCTCGCCTTACGGTCTCTCCGTAGAGGCCGCGTTTCTGATCCTGCCCGGCGAACGGGCCATTATCGAGATGGCGCAAAGCTGTGGGCTGGAGCTCACGCCGAAAGCGCAGCGGGATGTGCGTCTGGCCAGCAGCTTTGGGCTGGGTGAGCAGGTAAAAGCGGCGCTGGATGCCGGATGTCGGCATTTGATTATCGGGCTGGGCGGCAGCGCGACCAACGATGGCGGTATCGGTTTTGCCCAGGCGCTTGGCGCCCGCTTCTGGCGCGAGGACGGCACGCTGCTGCCGGTTCCCGCGGCGGGTCAGGATCTTGCGCATATTCAGCGCATCGATTTAAGCGCCATGGATCCGCGCTTACGACAGGCCGAAATACAGGCCTCCTGCGACGTCACGAATCCTCTGCTTGGGGAAAATGGCGCCACCTGGGTGTATGGCGCGCAGAAAGGCGCGGACGAGGCCGCGCTCAGGGAACTGGAGGCGGGTATGGCGCACTACAGTCGGCAGCTTACGCAAACGCTCGGCTACGACGTCAGCGAACGGCCCGGCGCCGGGGCCGCGGGCGGTATGGGGGCCGCGCTGATCGCTTATGCGGGCGCCACGCTGCGCCCGGGCATTGACCTGGTGCTGGAACTGCTTAACGCCGACCGCCATCTTAGCGATGCCGCGCTGACCATCGTCGGGGAAGGCTGGCTCGATCGTCAGAGCGCCTTTGGTAAAGCCCCGGTGGGCGTGGCGGGCAAAGCGGCGCGCCACGGCGTACCGGTTGTGGCCCTTTGCGGCGGACGCGATGAGAGCAGTCGGCAATTGTATCAACACCATATTGACGCGATGTGGTCTATTTGCCAGCGCCCTATGCCGCTGGCGGAGTCGATGAACACATGCGAACAGCTCCTCGCCGACGCAGCGGAGAATGTTCTACGAACCTTTCTGAGCGGGCGGCGCGGAGAGGCACATAAGCGGATAACTGTATGATTATTACGACGGCGCTGGCTAATGAAATTGTCGCCCGGGCAATGGCGATAATTCATCATAACGTGAACGTGATTGACCATCATGGACAGATCATTGCCTCAGGTGAACGGCATCGTATCGGCGAGCAGCATGAGATCGCCCGTGAGGTGATACGTACCGGTAAACGCATTTGTATTAACAACACCGCGGAAGCCGCGCGTTTCCAGAATGTGCATCCCGGTATTAATCATCCCATTATCTATGACGATCGCGTGGTGATGGTGGTGGGCATCAGCGGCGATCCCGCAGCGATCAGCCGCTATGCTGAACTGGCGGTACTCACCGCCGAGCTGCTGGTCCGCCAGGCCATAGAGATGCGGGAAACCAACTGGCGACAGCGTCTGCGCGATACCCTGTTTGGTCAATATCTTGATCAAGGCGCTTCGCCCGCCGGACAGGAAGCGCTTCATCGCCTGGTTGAGCTTGGCTTCGCTTTTGATGCGCCGCTGGTGCCGGTCGTGGTGACCGTGCAGGTTGAACAGCATCAGCTAAGCGAAATACTGAGTACGCTGCTGCGAGAATTCTCGCAGTTGGCCGGGGTAAGAGACGTCATTTTGCTGGGCAGCAATGAGATCCTGATCCTCAATACGCTGAGCGAATCCCAGGAAACGCTGCTGCGGGGCATCGAGTTTGTCCTCAGCAATCAGATCAGCCATTACCATATCGGCATTGGCGTGCAGGCTGACAGCGCTCCGGATATTCGCGAGGCCATCCGATTCGCCCGTTCGGTGATTGAGGTGGGGAGCAAAGTGCAGCCGCAGCGGCAGATCTACTACTTTCGCGAAATGGCGATGCTCTGCCTGTTCCGGGTGCTGGAAGACAGCTATATGGTCAATTTTTTTATCAATAACGTACGCCAGCTGCTTGAGCATGATTCCGGCGAAGTGCTGCTGGATACCCTCAGCAGCTTTATTGCCAATAACGCCGAGCCGGGAAAAACGTCGCTGCTGTTGGGGATTCATCGCAATACGCTCACCTACCGGCTGCAGCAGATTAAAAAGCATATTCAGCTCGATCCGATGGTTTTCACCGACCTGACGCAGCTGGCGGTGTCGGTACACTGCTATCGTCGGCAGAACCCGCGCCAGAGCGAATGGATTGATACCTTAAGCTAACGTGCGCCGGGCGAGCAGGCCGGTACGCGCCCTCGCCCGCCCTTCACAGCAAACACCGTGCCGGTCGCGTTCTGCTGGCCAGCAGAGGAGAGCGCTGACGTCAAAGACGCTCAGCGCCGCGCGCCATCGCCACCTCGCACCGCGTATCACTCTGAGATCGACGTTTATCAAAATAATAGCGCGCCCGGCGATTTTATCCCGACAGGCGCCTTCGTTGCCGAGGGCTGGCTTTTCGCCTCATCCCTTCAGCGAAGCTTGCTCGCTTCAGTCGCCATTTTTGTACACAAATTAATCAAATGGCACCTTTCTTGCCTTTTATCTACGTTCCCCGACCGCAGCATTCGTCGGCCAATGTAGATAAAAAGGACAGGAAAATGGCGCAAATGAATGAAAACATCGCGACCGCACCGGTCTCTCCCCTACGCGATTTTTTCGCGAAACCACGTATCATCGCCAGGCCCGGTTTTAACCGCTGGCTGGTGCCACCGGCCGCACTGGCCGTTCATCTCTGCATAGGTATGGCCTATGGGTTTTCCGTTTACTGGCTGCCTATGTCGCAGCTCATAGGAGGAAGCGAGTCCCTTCAATGCCCCGTCAATATGTCGTTCTGGCAGCAGCTGTTTACCCGCGATTGCGACTGGAAAATCTCCATGCTCGGCTGGACCTACACGCTGTTTTTTGTTTTTCTCGGCTGTTCGGCGGCGCTGTGGGGCAGCTGGCTTGAGAAGGTTGGACCGCGGCTGGTGAGCTTTATTGCCACCTTATGCTGGTGCGGCGGCCTGCTGCTATCCAGCGTCGCCATCTATTTCCATCAGCTATGGTTGCTGTGGCTGGGGGCCGGGGTCATCGGCGGAATCGGTCTCGGACTGGGCTATATTTCACCGGTTTCGACGCTGTTGCGCTGGTTCCCTGACAAGCGCGGAATGGCGGCCGGGATGGCGATCATGGGTTTTGGCGGGGGAGCGCTGGTGGGGGCGCCGCTGGCAAATGGTCTGATGAATTACTTCGCCGGTCCGACCGGCAACGGGGTATGGCAAAGCATTCTGGCGCTGGCGGCGATTTATGCGCTATTTATGCTTGCCGGTACCTTTGGCTATCGCCTGCCGCCCATGGGCTGGCACCCTTCGGGCGAGAAGGCGCAAAAAACGATCCGCAATAATCCCACGATCCAGGTGCACGTCCGCGTCGCCTGCCGTACCCCACAGTTCTGGCTGCTGTGGATGGTGCTATGGCTCAACGTCACCGCGGGGATCGGTATTCTCGGTATGGCTTCGCCGATGCTGCAGGAGATCTTTGCCGGAAAACTGCTGTCGCTCGATCTCAGCTGGCATGAGCTGAACGGCGAGCAGCTGAAACGCATTGCTACCATGGCCGCAGGATTTACCGGCCTGCTCAGCCTGTTTAACATCCTGGGACGGTTTTTCTGGGCATCGGTATCCGATCTGTGCGGGCGAAAAATGACCTTTGCGATCATTTTCTGCCTGGGCGCCGTGCTGTACGGGACGTTGCCGCTGGTGAATCACGGCGGCTATATCGCGCTTTATGTCTGCGCGATGTGCATTATCATTTCGATGTACGGCGGAGGTTTTGCCAGTATTCCCGCCTATCTGGCTGATGTCTTTGGCTCACAAATGGTGGGCGCGATTCATGGACGCTTGTTAACCGCCTGGTCGGCGGCGGGGATCAGCGGCCCGGTTCTGGTGAACTATCTGCGCGAGTATCAGTTGACGCACGGGGTCCCGCCCGAGCGCGTCTACGATATAACGCTGATGGTCCTGACCGGCCTGCTGGTGTTGGGTTTTATCTGTAATCAGCTGGTGCGTCCGCTGACGGAAGAGCATGCGATGACCGCGGAACAGCAGCAGCAGGCGAAAGGTCTGTATACCATCAATAAGGATGCTCAGCTCACGTGGGAGGCCCGCCCGTCCACGCTGCTGTTAATCGTAAGCTGGTTAGCGGTGAGCGTGCCGCTTTTATGGGGCGTCGGCACCACCCTCCAGCAGGCCGTGAAGTTCTTTATGTAAAGTCTTGCCGCCGATGCCGGGCGGCATCGGCCAGACGAGAGAAAGCGCACTTTGCAGCACGTAACATAGTCAGCATCCATCGATAAAGTTATTCTAACGACTCAGGTGAATAGACTAACTGCCTATCAGGGAAGAAGACTGTCAGGCGAACTTTTACCGGTCGACTGCAGCTTTCAATGAATCTTCAGGAGAATCGATTGATGGTAAATATTTATATTGCGAGTCCTTTTTTCAGCGACGACCAGATTGATCGCGTCCAGCGCGTCGAACAGGCGCTGACCGCCAATAAAACGGTAGATAAATTTTTCTCACCGCGCCTGGCCGATGCGGAGAATCTGGAATACGGCACTTTACCCTGGCGCGATTTCATCTTTAAGAACGATATCAAGCATCTCGACGAAGCCACGGTGGTGGTTGCCGTTGTTGATTTCTTTGACGATCACGTCGATAGCGGTACGGCGTACGAAATCGGCTATGCCCACGCGTTTAAAAAGCCGTTGATTATCGTTCAGGAAAAAGGGAATAAGCTAAACCTGATGATTTCAGAAAGTCTGACTTACTATACCCAAAGCGCTGAAGAGCTGGCGACTTACGACTTTACTCAACTGAAAAAGAATATCTTTACCGGCGACGTTTTCTGATACCACGCGGTCGTCTGAGCGACCGCTTTTTTCCCTCGCCTGGGGAGTGTTCATAGGCTTACCGGCGGTGCGACCCAATATGCGCAACGATCCGCTCTACCGCCTCTTCGGCGCTCAGTACTGAGGTATCCAGCACCAGGCTGGCAGAATGCCAGGGTTCGTAATCACGGGTGATGACCTTTTGCCAGTCCGGCAGGATATGGCCGCGAATGTCCGCTGCGCGGTTTTCCACGCGATACCGATGCTGCGTTTGGTCGGAGCAGGTCACTTCTATCTCCAGATAAGGCGCGGCATTCTCGGTCGCGACCTCTCTCCAGGCCTGGCGGGTAATGGCGATGGGATTCACCGCATCGGCAATCACCACGTTGCCCAGCCTGAGGTTATCCGCAGCAATGGCGTACGCCGCCAGATATCCGGCCGGTCCTATATCGTGCCGGGTGACGGTTTCGGCGCGGATCAGCGCCTGCTCAATCGAATCGATTCGTAACCAGACGGCCCCCAGCCTGGCGGCCAGCAGGCGAGCGATGGTTGATTTCCCGGTACCGGGCAGGCCGCCAAAGATCAGTAACATAGATATCCCGTTATTCAAGAGCCTTTAATGGATGACAATTTCCGCACGTTGATGACAATAGAGCGCCGATCGCCTCACGTCCAGCGCTGATGTGCGCACGTGGTACAAGGCCAAAAAACCACACAAAAAACAGGATTATTTTATCTCCGTTTAGGGTCGGTTGAGTTGGTTTACAGATACTAAGATGCAGGATGGCAGATTCCCCGGAGCCCGCATGAATACCCCGCCACGGCGTTTAATCCAGTACGGCAGCGTCATGTTGTTTCCGCTGGCGATGATTATTTATGATTTTTCGGCTTACCTGACCACGGATCTTATTCAGCCAGGCATTATTCATATCATCAACGAGCTTCAGGCTGATGTCACCCTTGCTCCGGCATCGGTCAGCCTGTATATGGCTGGAGGCCTGGCGCTGCAGTGGCTGCTGGGCCCTCTGTCAGATCGTATCGGCCGCCGCCCCGTTCTGCTCACCGGCGCCCTGGTTTTTGCTCTCTCCTGCCTGAGCATGCTGTTTGTCGCTTCGATCGCGCAATACTTCGTCGCCCGCTTTATCCAGGGAACCAGCATCTGTTTTATCTCGACCGTGGGCTATGTGTCGATTCAGGAAGCGTTTGGGGAAACCGATTCAATCAGAATCATGGCTGCGCTGACCTCTATCGTCCTGCTTGCGCCGGTTATCGGACCGCTGGCCGGCGCGGCGCTAATGACGGTGATGCACTGGAAACTGCTGTTTGCCATTATTGGCGCGCTGGGCCTGGTGGCCTGGGCCCTGCTGCTTTTTAAGATGCCGGAAACCGTTATCTCTCAGGGGCGGGGATTTAAACCGGGGGAAGTGCTGGCTGATTTCATCGCGGCGTTTCGTCATCCCGTGGTGCTGACAGGTTCGCTGGCGGTGGCCTTTGGCAACGTGCCGATGATCACCTGGGTGGCGCTCTCTCCGGTGATTCTGATTGAGCACGGCGGCATGTCTCCCGCGGCATATGCCTGGACTCAGGTGCCGGTGTTCAGTGGGCTGATTATCGCCAGCGCGATCGTGGCGAACGTGGTAAAAGACCCCACTTCGCCGCGCTTTATCTGGCGTACCGTTCCGATACAGCTGACCGGCCTGCTGATCCTGCTGGTCGGTAATCTTCTGTGGCCGCATGTCTGGTTCTGGTCGGTGCTGGGTACCAGCATTTATGCGCTGGGGATTGGGCTACTTTACCCGGTGCTGTTCCGCTTCACGCTCTTTTCCCATCATCTGCCAAAAGGCACCGTGTCCGCCACGCTGAATATTCTGGCCCTGAGCGCGTTTGCCGCTTCCATTGAGGCAACCCGTTGGATCTACTTCCATGCTGGTGGCAGAATCGCCTTCCACTGCGCGGCGCTGATGGCCGGTCTCGCCGTGGTAATACTGGTTTCCCGGCTGCTGAAACTGCGTAAGCGGTATCAGGATAGTTCTGCGCCGCCGCAGACCGACGCTCAGAAACTGTAGTGCAAAACGAGGAGGTCGTATGCCTTCCTGCGAGAGCGGATGCCAGCGATTTGCCGCGCGCAGGCTCTAGGATCTCCTGGCATTCATCGACACAAAGTTCCCGTCTACGATCCTCTTATAGCGCAAGCCTATTTCATTCATTTCTAATAAATCGCGGCAAAGTAAAAAGCCATTCATTTTCGTGGATTTAAAACCAAATTTTTTTATAGTGTGATTCTTAATGGCATAAACAGCTTTTTGCGTGATATTCAAGGTTTCCGCGAGATCCTTCACACTGGCTCCTGCCGACAGTCCTTTAAATATCCTTTTAGACCGCTGCGAGCTTTTTCTATACACGCTTCTCTTTGCTGATTTTATTTTTTGCAAAAACTCTTTTTTCGATAGGAATGAAGGAATGATCATAGGGTCCTTATCATTGTTGCAATCTGATACTTTACAATGCGTAATAACAAACACCTGCAAATTATAAGCCGCAACAAGGCGTAATAATACTCGTCGCTTCCTGATGCAATGAATATATAAAATAACTTTTTGATCGTAGGTAGCAAAAGATCTCACCACCGCTCTCAGTCCCGATGCATTTATGTCATTGTATAACACGGCATGATTTTCTGCCGCCTCATTCAATAAATGCCTGGCCCCCTGCAAAAAATACACATCGTCGGTAATTATGTTGATGATGTTCAAAGCTATTAAACTCCGGTTTAATATTTATTTATAAACAATATAAATCACCGACCACCAGCCTGTTAATCACAGAAGTCAAAAACAAAGTAAAAAACCAATATAAACAAGAGGCTGCATGAGAAACCAAATGGGTAATGCCCTGCAGGTTTAAGAGGTTAAGAAACTTAAATCATATAAAATGGCGGGGGGTACGTCGTTTAAATTTTCAATCGTTCAAGGCCGTGAGCAGACATCATAACCGAGTATGGTCATTTAGAATGGCACCCCGGTCGTCAACATAGTAGAACTGAATCTCGCTGGCGCTCGTCACCGGTATATTCCCCGAAAGAGCATAACGGCGCTGACTAAAAGGCGCGGTCATCATATCCATTTCCCGCTCAACATGCCGTTGCGTTTTTCCGTGACGAACAATAATGTCCGTAAACGATATATGCCAGGGCGTGGGATTGTCACACTCCACGTACCAGCGCCCGCCTTCTTGTACTGCCCGGAATTTAAGACGTGCGGCCGCACTCTCGGGAGCGGGAGAGAGACCTTGTGGACGATAAAATATTTTTAACTGGGTGTTCATTGCCAGCTGCAGCCGGGATTGCTCCGGCATATTTTTACTGACGGGCGGAATTTCATAGAGGTTAATCCAGAACACGCTCTCGCGGTCTCGTGGCAAAGGGGTCTGGTTATAGACAATCCGCAGCCCCTGTATTCCTTCCGGCTGCAGGCGAAACACGGAAGGCAGCACAATAAAAGGCGCCCCCGTATAGGCCGGATTGCCGCTGCCGTCATCAACCCAGCTCTGCACAATGACCGGCCAGGAATTGGTATTAGCCAGCATCAGGCTGATTTCCCGGGTTCCTTCGGTATAGATGACTCGCGTGCCGCTCGCTATCAGTCCGGCATAAACGCGTAATGGCGCGAGAAACATTATCAACAGCACCGATATCCAGCCAACGCGGCGAAATTTGTTCACTGTATTTTCACCAGAACATAGGCTGTGGCATAAACTTTACCGGGGGTGACCGCCTGGCCGTCCAGTTTCTGCAGGGTGGCTAAAAATGTGCTGCTGTAGTGCGTATATCCCGCCATGGTGCTTCCAGCGTTATCGGCCGCCTCCAGTACCGGATACCATCCGGCATTTTCGCCACCGGGCGTGGTCAGGGATACCGTCCCCGGCTGACCCACGAAGTTCATTCTTTTCCCCTGCGCATTCTGCAGGGTAATTCCCACGCCCCGGGCCATGTTTTCGCCAAAATAATCATCAGAGACCAGATGCGTCACGCCGCCGCTGCCGTTCACCAGCCCCAGCGTGCTGGCCGCGCTGTATGACCCCGGGGAAACCTGAATACCAATCGCCGTCTGGCCTGCAGCCGTACCCGACTCGGCTGAATCACTGCACTCTACCTGCACGGTGAAGCTGGCGCTGGCGCTCCCCCCCTGTTCGAGTTCAGCAATAGAAATTGTGCGAAATAAAACCTGCGGGGTGGCATTGCGCGCCACGCAGGTAGGCAGGGAATAGAGGGTGTTCGCCAGCCGCATGCCGTAGCCAAAGCCGTTATCCGCTCCCCAGAAATCGTAGTTATAGGCGCTGTCCTCACCCGGGAAATCGCGTGCGAAACTGAAGCTGACGCTGCTGTCGCCGGACAGCTGGATGTAGGCGTTGGGCTGAGTCATGACGGAATTTTGACAGTAATAGTTACGCCCCGTCGCGGAAGCAAAGCCAATACCAACCCCATCATCATTGTTGTTACCACAATAGGCCGATGCGGCGGAGGTTCCCGGCAGGCTGCTGATCCGGTACAGCTCGGCGACCAGAGGCGGGATATCCTGCAGACGGATCTGAATCTTCCCCGTTGAGCTTGTGGCGTATGATGTGATGGGAACCTTCTGCCAGTGGCGGGTCAGCGTGACGCCGGACATGGTCTGTCTGATTCCGACGTAGGCGAACCAGGTGGCATAGACGTCGCTCAGGCCGTCGACCGTGCCGATATCATAAAAACCGCCGACGCGATCGTCGCCATTCGTGGCGACCAGAAAATAGATATTGGGAAGATCCGCGGCATCACATTCCCAGAGTACCGAAGCGCCGTTAGCCCCGCCGTGAGTGTAATTCGTTGGCGGCACCACGATGCTGGCCAGCATGGTACCGACCGGCTGCAGATAAGTATCCGTCAGGTTAATTTTCCCGAACGGTATCTGCGCGACATAGGAGTCTTCGGTCTGGGTAACCAGGGTCAGGGAACAGCTGGCGCCGGCCCGGAGGCTGAAAAGCGTCAGGCAGGCAAACAGCAAGTTAAGCAGGAAAGTTCGTCTTTTCATCATCATTATCTTCATCGCTGCGCATCAGGCGTCTGTCGGCAGACTGCGCTGAGTTTTGTCAGGTGCCGGGTGGTTTCTTTGGGGTTTATGCGGTAGGCCAGACGGCAGCGATCCCGCTCGTCGTCACCCCAGCGAACGATCAGCTCTCCCTCAGCGTGCTCCGTACGTAAATAGAGCTGTCCGTTCTGTCCGGCCATACCGATAATCGTCCCGTCCGGTTCAGTGACATCCGCCCCGAGCGGGACCGGCTCTCCGTCTGGCAGACGAGCATTAATCAGCATGGCATGGCCCGTCCTGGTGCGGAATACCACCCTGACGGCAGCGCCGGCCACCGGCGCGACCCGCCGCTCGCTGTCAACCAGTTCTGCGTTGCCATCAATTCCCTGGGGATCGAGCGTTACCCTGCTGTAACGATAGGGTGTGACGGAGGGCACCAGGGCGTAACCCTGGCTGTCAATAATCGACTGGCCGGAGTTATATACGCTTGCCCCTGAAGCGCCTTTAGCCTCAACCAGCGCGAAGGTGTCGCTCAGATAAGGTCCGAACGTCACGCCGCCAGAATGAATGGCGAGCGCCCCCTGCGCATTACCCGACGCCTGCCAGTACCCCTCACCCCGGGAGGCATTGAGCCCCACGCTGACGTTGGGCAGCCGTTTTTGCAGGCCGCCGCTTATCGTTGTCTGATGATACTGCTGGTCGCGCATCACCCCCAGGTTATAACTCAGCGTCCGGGCATCATCGATCATGCCTGAGGTATTGCTCTGAAACTGGTCGCCGCCGCCGGAGGCGTGGGTCCAGGAGTTGCTGATAATCTGGGTGTTATTTTTATCGCTGAATCCCAGCGGAAAGGAGACGGATACTGCGGTCACGGTTTCCTTTCTGCCAGCCTCATAGCTCCCGCCTGCGTGCTGGCGGGAAAGGGAAATGTTGAAGCTCATACCGTTATGAAAACTGTTGCTGTAACCCGCCTGCAGCTGCGTATCCCGGCTCCGGCCGTCCCGGTAATTCTGCGTGGAGCCTGAGAGATAAATATTGCCGAAGGAACCAACCCCCTGGTTAAGGGAGATATCAAACCGGGATTGTTGCTGCCAGGAGGTGGAGGTCCAGCGATCGTGGTCGCGCATGGCTTTTCTTACGCCCAGGACGTCACCAAGTTCGCGATAGCCTGAGGTCGAATAGCGATAGCCCGCAAGCGTCACGGTGGTTGCTGTCGGCTGGAATGTTTTACTCCAGGAAATGTGGGCCATGTAGCCCTTCACGTCATCGCCCTCCGGCATCCCCGCACGGGAGGCGGTGATGTCCAGGCCCAGAGCGCCTACAGAAGAGGCGTAGACCCCACCGCCAATGACCGCCTGATAGTCATCCGCGATCCGCAGTCCCGTATTGAGCGTCAGGGCATTGCTCAGCCCGTACTGCCAGGTCAAGTCGCTGAACAGAGAGTTATCGCCAGCGTCATCGGTACGCCCGACAGCCAGTCCATAGCGTGAGATCCCCGGACGCATGGACTCCGGTACGGCGGAGAACGGCACGCTGAACCGGCTTACGCTGCCGTCGGCCCCAGTGACTTCAACATCCAGATCGCCGCTGTAGCTGGTCGGATAGAGATCGTTAATATCAAACGGGCCGGGAGCGACCGTGGTCTGGTAAATCTGTCGTCCATTCTGGGAGACCGTCACCTTCGACGTACTGCCTGCCACTCCGCGAATGGCCGGGGCATACCCTCGCATGGAATCCGGCAACATTCTCTCATCGGTGGCCAGGCTTATCCCCTTATAGCTCAGACCTGAAAACAGACGCCCGGTCGTGCTCAGTTCACCGGCGGTAAGCTGGCTGTTGAATGCCGGCAACGGGCGCTGCAGATACCGGCGGAGGGTATTCCAGTTTGCACCCGAGTCACGATTCCACTGTACATTTGATAGCTGGCGGAACTGCCACATCCCCAGATTTATCCCGCCGTTCATGGACAGCCAGCCGGAGTCCAGGTCCCGGGCGTTATTACCGGAGTAAGAGACGTGATAATAGTTTGTGATGTAGTTAATAAATCCCAGAGAGCTGCCGACTTCCAGTTCGCCTGGATCAACATAGCCGCGCGGCCGGATATTCATGTCAGCCTGCGGTATACTCAGCTCGAGCCGCAGCCGGGATGTGTCAAAATGGCTGCTGCTGCCTTCAATCAGCGAGCTGAGGGAGAGACAGGTATTGCTCTCTTTTGCGCCGGCAGGCAGACCGTTGCGGGGCGCAATCCCGGCTGCCGCAAGCTGACCGGGCGTCAGGCACGGCCGCACCTGCCCGCTTTCTGTTTCACTGAAGGTAATATTATCGCTGCTGACGAATCCACCATTCACGTAAACATCTACTTTGAAGTTGCCGGGGGCAATATTTCCCGGTTTGCTCAGCCGCATCAGCGCGGTTTCACTGAAACGACCGCCGCGAAACAGAGCAGGGTCAAAAGTATAATCATTTTCTTCAGCTATCCCTGCCGCTCCGGTAATACTCGTGCCGGAAGCAAACGTTACGGAAGCGGGGATTAAAAGGGTCAGGAGAAATAACCTGATACCTGCCATGGGATATTCGCTCAAATAAAAACGCATTACAATCGACGCTCAGTCACAATATCCACCCCATAGTCGTTAACAAGCACAAGACGTAAAAGAAGGCCTCTGAGGCTGGTTATTTCTGACGACGGGGTAACGACCAGTCCGGATTTAGGTGAAATCATCACCCCTTCCGCGAGGCGAATATCCTTTCCGTTGCGGACAAGCGTGGCCCGACGAACAGAGGCGTGATATTCGCTCTGGTTTACTATCCTGATCTGCTTACCTTCCATGCTGAGATGGATATGCTCTGACGTTTTTTCCGGATGCCCCGAAAGCGACGCCGGGCGGTAGAAAACTTTCACCCGATTAGTGATGGCGAAAATTAACTTATTCTGTTGCGTCGTTCCGGCTTTTAACGACGGCAGCTGACTGAAATTAAAATAGAATACAGATTCCCGATCGCCTGGCAACGGCTCTCCGGAATAGGTCAAACGGACAGACTGACCGCTATGAGGCTCCATACGAAAAACCGGCGGAGTGACTATAAACGGGGCAAAACCCTCCGGCGTTCCATTGTCAATCTGTACTTGTACAATATAAGACTGAGACTCCTGGTTGGTTAACTGGAGCGTTTTATCTTTGGCGCCTTCCGGATAAATAATTCGCGTACCCGTTAATATCACGCCTGCATTTGCATAGCCGGTAAAACCGAATGTCAACAGAACAAACAATCGCAGTATCAATCGCATCGGGAAAATATTCCGCAAGATTATTTTAATATTAATATCATTTACTTTTTAAAACACAGGCCGGGTATACGGCCTGTGTTTTTATAAACTCAGAGGTAGCTCAGGGTATATTCCGCTACGGCAATAATCGCACCCGGCGTAGCAGAAGCGGCATCAATAACATAATATTGTGCCCCAAAGGAGTGGCTGGTGGAGGTATCTCCCTCGGGTAAAGAGAGGCCTGCAACATCGGTTACTCCTGACAGCACGACAGGCGTCGTTCCGGCATCGGTGGTGGTCAGTTGGATACCATAACCGACCGCAGCATCAGTGACTGCGCGGTTACCCAGCGTACCGCTGGCGCTGTCGACATCAAACCCCAGGAAACGGGTTTTAATCAACTGAGGGCCCTCGCCTGCCGCCGGGGCAGTACAGCCGCTCACCGTCACGGTAAATGGCGTCAGCCCGGCGGTCTGTCCATTCGCCAGGGTTCCGCCAAAGTCAGCGGTAGAGACTGTCGGTAACAGAACAACGGAGTTTGTCTCACCATTGATGCTGACCGAGCAGGTCTGGCTGGTGACTTCGCCCTGGAATGTGACCGTCGGCGTTACCGCAAATGCAGACCCGGATAATGCTGCAAATGAAAATAAAGCCAGCATTGTTTTAATTGAAGTTTTTGTGTTCACTTTTTCCTGTCCTTTGTTTATTGATTGTTTATTGAAATATTTTATGTAGTGCCTAGAATCAATCGTTTCCATGCACTCTGGATTTAGAGTGCCCCCTGGTAGTGACGCCATACTGATGTGATAAAAGTGACTTAAAATTCATAAATCATCTATAATATTCCCTCGTGAAAATCATCAAGAACCCACAATTACCATGGCTGTTCAGGCCTGTGCGCTGGAAGATTCTTATGATGCGGGAAGATTCCTGGTCGGGGTAGTTTATTAACTAAAAATAAACTCAAAATACAAACAAAACAATAAGTTACAAACCAAAACAAAATTATCTTAATAGTTGTCAAAATTATTTTTTTGGCGAATTTTCATATTTTTCCGGGCTCCAGTGAGAGAAAATATTTAAGGTTAAAGGTTTGGAATTTGTTTCATAAATTTTAGTTTTTGGTGATTTTTATGGTTAAATACATCATGAATAAGCAAGTTATTTTCCTTCCCGGTGAGAAACAATTGTTATCGATAAAGGATGGGACCCGATTTACGATACTTAAGAGTAGCGCCCATTGCCTGGAGTTACTTCTGGAACGGCAAGGACAGCTGGTATCGCACTCTGATTTAATGGTCGCAGGTTGGGGTGAGGATGCGAAGCGTACGGTATCAAATTCGGCTTACTATCAGTCCTTTGTTAATTTACGCAATGTATTAAAAAAACTGGGTTGCCCGGATAACATTCTGTTGACTATTCGTGGCAAGGGTGTGCGGCTGAATGCCTACATTGCCGTGGAAAAGTATGAGGATAATCCACAAAATTCGATAGAGCGTATCCACTCAGTCTCAGACGATCGTAATATCTTTCCCGTTACAGATAACCGGTTTCAGGATGACCAGCTAGCGGATAAAAAAGGCATACAAACCGGTGAAATTTTCGCGCAGCCTGACACAGTAGCACCGCTTACGCCTGAAAATAAAAAACCCATCAAAATGATCTCGTATTGTCTGGCAATTTTCCTTCCATTGATAGGTTTGTTCGCCTTTTTTTTATATCGTTTCCCTTTTCATCATGAATTCATTATCGAAGGTTACTCGCATATCAACGGCACGCCACCTTGCTACTTTGCCAATGCCAGAAATATAAATAACGATTTTGCCATTAACTTTATTCATGACGAAGGGTTAGTGTGTAATAAAGACATCAAATATTTCATTTCATATTTTTCAACGTCACCACGGTTAACCGTGTTTACGTGCGGAAAGGAAGCGTCTTTAAAATGTGACTCAACAACTTACATTGTGGCAAAAAATGAAAAAAATTAAATGGCTCGCTTTCTTATTGTTCTTTACAGGGTTACCTCAACAGGTTAACGCCAATGCTAATGACAAAATCGTTTGCGAAGCGAAACACTCTTTATATCATGGCCAATTTGCAATTAAAGCAACTTACCGGTTTATCATGAATGATAACAGCGGCGTTATTTTGATTAATGGTACCGCGCACCTTGGCCCGGAACGATATGCGATAAGTCGCGAAGTCTATTTTAATTATAAAAGACAAAGCGGTGATGACTATCTTCTCACTAGCCAAAGAGTCTATACCAATCCGATTGATACGTTGCCGGAGTTATTAGCACAACAACACTACCCCTCTTTTTTCCTTAAAGAAAATAAAAAGTTAAACTTCCTCATTAATTCCGTTAATCAAACAGACTATATCATCAGCTTTGTCAGCACGCCTTTATTTTATTGCAATGGGGAATAATACAGACAGAAACTCAACGATTTTTTTAAGTTATAGCAGATTCTTACTATTAGATAACCAGGAGTAAACCCAAATATAATTTTATAAAAAACCATATTTGGGTTCGCATCACTCCGAAATGCTCACTCTTGCGCTAACAATGTTGCGCTGGCAGGCTTGATCTGCGGCAGTTTCATCACAGCACACCGCGTCATCCCTCCTGCGGCATGCTGCTCTGCATGCTTCGTCGCCTTTTATTTCTTCCGGGACAGCTCCCAGGAGATTTTATTTCACCCGTTTACCCGCATCATCAACAACTTTCTCGCCATCTTCCTTAGCGAAAGCGCCTTGCTGGGCATCGGGAAGAATATCCAGAACAACTTCAGAAGGACGGCACAGACGCGTCCCCAACGGTGTCACCACAATCGGGCGGTTAATCAGGATCGGATGCTGCAGCATAAAGTCGATTAACCGATCGTCAGTAAATCTATCTTCTGCGAGGCCAAGCTCTTCATAAGGCTCAACATTTTTACGCAGCAGCGCCCGCACCGCGATCCCCATGTCGGCAATGAGTTTGACCAGCTCATCGCGTGACGGTGGATTTTCAAGGTAATGAATAACGGTGGGTTCAGTACCGCTATTGCGGATCATCTCCAGCGTATTACGCGAGGTGCCGCAGGCCGGGTTGTGATAAATGGTGATGTTGCTCATAGATAGCAGTATCTCATGACAAAGTGAAAGAGAGACGTAGCGCCAGCGCGGCCAGCGTGACAAACAGCACAGGCAGAGTCATAACGATCCCGGTGCGGAAATAGTAGCCCCAGGTGATGGTCATATTCTTCTGTGAAAGTACGTGCAGCCAGAGCAGCGTTGCCAGGCTACCAATAGGTGTAATTTTCGGACCCAGATCGCAGCCAATCACATTGGCGTAGATCATCGCCTCTTTAATAACGCCGGTTGCGGTGCTTCCATCGATAGAGAGCGCACCAACCAGCACGGAAGGCATGTTGTTCATGATCGAAGACAGGAAAGCCATCAGGAAGCCAGTACCCAACGTTGCGGCCCAGAGTCCTTTATCCGCCAGTACGTTCAGCACACCTGAAAGGTATTCGGTTAGCCCGGCGTTGCGCAGACCGTAGACCACCAGGTACATCCCCAGTGAGAAGATGACGATCTGCCAGGGTGCGCCACGCAGCACTTTACCGGTGTTAATGGCATGACCTCGTTTCGCCACGGTAAACAGTATTACCGCCCCAACTGCCGCAATTGCGCTAACGGGAATCCCGAGAGGCTCGAGGACGAAAAAACCTACCAGCAGAAGAATCAAAACAATCCAGCCGGTGCGGAACGTAGCCGGATCTTTTACTGCTTTTTCAGGTGCCTTCAGGAGAGCCAGATCGTAAGTCGGCGGGATATCTTTGCGGAAGAACAGATGCAGCATAACCAGCGTGGCGATAATAGCAGCAATATCCACCGGCACCATTATCGACGCATACTCAGTGAAGCCCAGTCCAAAGAAGTCCGCCGAGACTATATTCACCAGGTTCGACACGATAAGCGGCAGGCTGGCCGTATCGGCAATAAATCCGGCTGCCATCACGAAGGCCAGCGTCGTCCCCTTGCTGAACCCTAATGCCAGCAGCATGGCGATGACAATGGGAGTCAGAATCAGTGCCGCACCATCGTTAGCAAACAGCGCCGCCACCGCAGCGCCGAGCAAAACGATCCAGGTAAACAGCAAACGGCCACGACCGTTTCCCCAACGAGAGACATGCAGCGCCGCCCATTCAAAAAAGCCGGACTCGTCGAGCAACAGGCTGATAATAATCACCGCAATAAAGGTCGCCGTCGCGTTCCAGACGATATTCCACACCACCGGAATATCCCCCACATGCACAACGCCAGATATCAGAGCCAGTACTGCGCCAAGCGTCGCGCTCCAGCCGATGCCCAGCCCCTTCGGCTGCCAGATAACCAGAATAATGGTCAGGATAAAAATAGCACCTGCCAGTAACATACCCCCTCCCTGAAAATCATATTTGAAAAAACATATATGTTACGGCAAATTTTAAAGACAAACCGCTTTACCGCTTCCCGAACAGTTTGCTGATGCCAGCTTGCGGGCGATGACCTGTACGATCTCTCGCTGGCTTAACCAGGCCTGTTCAATGACCTGTGCTGCCCATACAGGCATATGCGGTGATAAACGATAGTGCACCCACTTACCCTGCTTGCGATCCAACAACAGTCCGCTTGCCCGAAGCATTGCCAGATGGCGGGAGATCTTGGGCTGCGACTGATCCAGCGCCGTGCAGAGATCGCACACGCACAGTTCCCCCATCTCCTTAAGTATCAGCACAATACCCAGACGGGTTTCATCGGACAGATTTTTGAAAAGCTGTAAGGATGTTAATGACATCATTCCTCCCGATTGTTGACGGACAGGATACTCCACGGAAACGCAATATCAACATTAAATATGAAAAATCATATATGTTTAAAAAAGGAACCGCTACGCCTGGCGGATAAATCAACTCAAGTGATGCCCGGGTCAATCCTGGTCAATATTAAACCACAGCCGTCACGCTTATGCAGCCCGACGTGAGGAAGGGATGCGCGACGGAAACATCCGTTACTGCGGCGCGGGGAGGGATGGGGTAAAAAAACAGGGTTCAACTCTCTTTCTTCGCCATAATGGTTGCGGTATAAGTTCGCCAGTTTCCTGAGTCATTGATCACCGCATAGTTTACCGTCGTTCCCACGGCCGGTGCCTGAGAGAGCACCACATCCCGCCGCTCATACGGCGCGAGCATCATGTAACCGATCCTGATTCCTTTTGTTGCCGTTACTGTCAGGCTCATATACCACGGCGTTGGGTTGGTTATCGTGATGCCCTGCGAAGCGATGCTGAAGCGCAGTTTCTGTTCATCATTGGCGGTGGGCGCCTTTAAACCGGTCGGACGAATAAATACCTTCAACCGCAGCCGTAGGGGTAACACTAGCTTGCGGGTAGCGCTTTTCGTCGCGCTCAGTTCGGGCGGTATCTGGTAAATGTTGAGCCAGAACAGGCTCTCCCGATCCTCTGGCAGACTGCGCCGCGAGCTCAGCATCACGCGAAGTGTTCTCAACTCATCCGGCTGCATTTTAAAGACGGGCGGCAATACCACCAGCGGCGTACGGCTATTATCGGGTGAAGAGGCGGTCTCTCCGGCGTCGGTCCAGACTTGTAACAGCATTGGCGTTACGCTGTCGTTTGCGAGCGTCAGCGACTGGGCAATATCGCTAGCGGCGAATACGAGCCGGGTTCGGTCAACGTTAACCGCAGCAAACGGCGCGGAATTGACGCCTGCCAGCAACAGCAGCGCTAACACCGCCTTACTGAAAACTAACCACTGCCTGTAACTGCGCATTCACGCTCCCTACCGTTACCGGTTGTCCACCGAGCGCCTCAAGGGAGGCGGTAAAATCACCGTGCCAGACCTCTACCGAACCACGGTCTTTTTTGCTCGTTAGTACGGTGAGCTCTTTATATCCATACCAGCCACGGGCGTTGCCCGTCCCGGTACTCACTTTGTCCGGCAAAAGGTTAAGCGGCGCACCGCCCTGATCGTAAATCCGTATTCCTACTCCGGAAGCCACGCCCTTTCCGCCATAATGCGTGTCCAGTAACCAGGTCAATCCACCGCCGGTGGTCGTCAGGCCAAGGCGGCGCGCGGCGGCCACGGCGCCGGGCTGATTGACTAAAAAACCCATGGCTACGTTAGCGACACTAGTGGTGGGATGAGTCGAGGACATCGCGCCAGCTTCGCACTCCAGCGTTATGCTGAAAGGCGCTTCGCTGCTTTCGCCAGAAGAGAGCGCCTCCGCTGTAATGGTAGGAAGCAGCACCGTCGCGGGATAATCTTCAATGGAGCAGGCCGCGCCGCGAATATAGGTGACCTGATTGTAGCTACTCCACGCACCGGGCCAGGATTCGGGCCAGCCATAATAACTTGAAGCATGATCCATACCGGGTTGAATAGCGGAGGTCAGTAAGCCAGGCCCCTTGAATGCGATATAACCGCGCGGCTGGTTATAGGTGTCTTTGTTAATTCTGTCGTTAAAAATATATTGATCCGAGGCGGCGATTTTAAGCATCTCATACAGGACATTACTAAATGCGCCTGCGGGAATATAAATTGCGCGATCGTCCTGAAACCAACTATCCGCAGTGAGCTGACGCTGCTTCCAGAAGCGGCTATAGTATTCGCCGGTACTCAGATTCGTCATGCGTACCGCGACGTTACGTTCCGCGTCATAGTAGGCTCCCTCCACTTCTTTCGCCCGACGCCCGCCAACAAAGTAGTTATCGCCGTTGGTTGAATACAGTTCATACAGCTTCCCGGCGTCCTGCAAATCACAGCGGTAAAGCACCTGCTTTGCCGTATAGGGCGTCTGAACGCCTGCAGTGAGGAAATTACCCACCGTACTGGCAAGCACGGTGCCGGAAGGCTGGAACTTATTATTCGCGCTAACGCTAATGACTGACGGCAGACCAAGATGACCGATATTGTCATCAAAGGCGCCGCGCCAGAAGCGCGCGGTATAGCCTGCTTTAATCGCCGCCTCCGAAAGGAAACTATTATCCGTCACTTTAACGCAGTTAGCCCAGGACGCGGTGCTGAAAAGCAGGGTAGCAGCAAGTAGCAGCGTTTGGCGAAGATAACACATGAGACTATTCCCTCTCGCAGGTCGTTGTAAGATAAATCACGTTTTCAGGCGAATGTAGATCGAACTGGTAGGGCACATGGCAACGTCGATCGGTCCCTTTTCCCCAACGCACCAGCAATGAGCCTGAGGGAGTGCTGATACGGGCATAAACCTGCCCACCCTGCCCGACCATCCCAATGACGGCCCCTTCGCTGTTAATGACCTCGGCCCCCATCGGCGGGATGCCGCCATCCGCCATTTTCACCGCGATAAGCACCGCTTTGCCGGTAATCGTGGAGAAGTTCACCCGCGCGATCGCGCCGGCATAGGGAACAACTTGTTGGCTTCCCCCCGTCAGTTCAGCATCGCTGCGCATCTGGCGAGTATCGAGTGAGACGTTGTTGCGACGATACGGAGATAGCGCAGGTAAAATGGCGTAACCGAAGCTGTCGATTACCGCCCCCTGACCGTTCTGGACGACTGCGCCCTGCGCGCCATCGGCGTGAATTAATGCAAAGGTGTCGCTGGCGTAAGGACCGAGCGTCACGCCACCGGAATGCAGCACCAGGGTTCCGGAGGAGCCCAGCGCCACCTGCCGATAGTCCTTTCCCTGGTCGTAGCCCGCACGCAGCGCGCCAAAACGGGTGTTTTGCTGGAGATTACCGCCGAAAGTCGTCGATGCCCCTTCGTCCCCATTGCGATAGCGCTCATAGCCGCCATAAACAGACCAGGAGAGTTCGCTCTGCTCGCCACGGGTCCCGGTCATCGACAGGGTTGAAGAGTGATTCGCGCGCGACTGGTTATAGTTCATCGCTACGGATGTCGGGCTATCGCCCCAGTCAAATGGAATGGAGAGAGTAAAAGACAGCGTCGTCTCGGTATATTTTTGCCGCTGGCTCAGATCCTGCGGTTCGTTAACGCTGCGGTAGAAGCGGCCATAGTCCCAGGTGGAACGCTGCCTGGCGAGGTTAAATCCATAACTCACTTTTCGCCACTGGTTGCTGTAGCCTAGCTGCAGCTGCGTGATCCGCGACTGATTATTGTAGTAATCGGCGGTACTGGCGCTGAGATTGAGCGTACCTGAATGGCCTAAGGGCTGGCTGACGGTCGCCGAAAGGCGTTGACGTTGATGCAGCGTGTCGGAGTAGTAATCAATGCCGTTTTGCGCCTGTCGGCGTACGCCAAATACATCCTCCAAATCGCGGAATCCACCGGTTGAGTAGCGATAGGCCGCCAGCACCAGATTAGTGCCTGTGGAAAAGGTCTTGCTATAGCTCAGCTCCGCTCGCCAGCCCTGCTGACGGTCATTATGCTCCACTCGCGCGCCAGACCAGGTGGCGTTCATGCCGAATGCGCCAAGGCGGGTCGCCCATACGCCGCCGATCAGCCAGGCCTGGTAATCATGCGCCAACCGCGATCCGAGGTTAAGAGTGAGATTATTATTTACCCCGTGCTGCAGCGTCCCCTCAAGGAAGCGGTTGTCGATGCGGTAGTACTGGCGGACCTTGCCAACAGCAAAAGAGTAGTGCCAGTTGCCTGGTCGCACCGAGTCGGGAACCGCAGAATAGGGCACGGTAAAGCGCGATACTTTTCCGTTAGCCTCAATCACTTCAACCTGCAAATCACCCTGATAGCGGGTGTTGTAAAGATCGTCAATAGCGAACGGTCCGGGCGGAACATGGGTTTCATAGATAACTTTGCCCAGCTGTTTGACGACCACCCGCGCGCTGCTTGCCGCCACGCCGCGTACCTCTGGCGCATAGCCGCGTTTGCCCTGCGGCCACATGCGCTCATCCGTGGCGAGTTTCATACCATTAAACGACAGGCTGCCGAATAAACTGGAGTCAGTGTAGTTATCGCCAAACGTCAGGATGCTGTCGATTGCGGCGAGTGGTCGCTGCACCCAACTGCGTACGCGATTGTAATGCCAGTCGCTACCGCTCTGGTTGCTGTCGGCATAGCGCAGGTTACCCTGATGGCGGAGCTGCCACAGTCCAATGTTGCTGCCAGCGTTGATCCCGCTCCACAAATACTGGTAGCGGAAGTGCTGGCGGGTGTTGTCCGTGTGGGTCCAGTTGGTGTTATGGCGTAAAAACAGAGCCAGCGCGCCGCTGTCCCACTGCGAAGGCGGAAGATAGCCGCGCGGCCTGTGTATCAGCTCGCTCATCGGCAGCGTAAGCCGGAGCTGTAGCATCGCGCTATCAAATTGCCATTCGCCCTGGGATACCCATTCCCTGAGCGGACGACAGCTATTTTGAGGCGCTTTGTCCGGGAGCGATTTTACCCGAGCGGCCTGCATCAGCGACAACGGAAGGCAGGGCTCCGTGCGTTGTTCGCCATTGACTGGAGTAAAGCGGATCTTTACGCCGGATTTTAGCAGCGAGCCATTGACCATAACGTCAACCAGATACTCTCCGGCGGGCGTACCGGGTCCGTTAACGCTCGCCATACCTTGCCCGTAAGCCGTCCCCTGCAGCAGAGAAGGATCAAAATAGTATTCTTCGCCAAAAGCCTGACCGGAGCAGGCTACGGCTAAGAAAACGAAGATGTTTTTGCGACAGAACTTAACCTTCGGCGACATGATAACGCTCGCTTATCCTTGCACCCTGGTCGTTAACCAACGTCACGGTGACGGTACCGTTAAGCGAGTTGGCGCTGAATTTTCCAGGTATCCAGAAAGTACGGCTGGAGAAAGGTGGAACCATTTCGACATTAAGCTGACGTGATACGCCGCTTGCCGTCACGCTCAGGTTGCTGAGGGATGCATACCAGGGCTGCGGGTTGCTGATAACAATACCGGCACCTTTTCGGGCATTACGCACTACGGTAACGTGCAGCTTTTTAGCCAGATTGCCCGGTGAACCAATCCCTTCCGGCCTGTAAAAAAGTTTGATCCGCGTCCGTAACATCACCAGCACTTTATTCTGCTGACGGCCGCCGATATTGGCCGGCGGTACCTGCAATGCATTGAACCAGAAGACAGATTCACGATCGGGCGGCAGCGCTTTACGCTGGCTATACACCACGCGCACCACCTGGCCTGCTTTTGGCTGGATACGAAATACCGGCGGCGTCGAGATAAAAGGAATGCCGCTCGCGTTCTCTGGCCCAATACGCATATCGCCATCGTCAAACCAGGTTTGTACGACATAGGGAAAGTCATCGTTATTTTTTAGCTGTACATCGACAGAGGGTACGGTCGACGGGTAGATAATCCGACTGCCTACAATGGTGACGCTGGCCCATACCGCGGCAGCGGGAAGAAACAGGAGTAGCAGCGCCATCAGATAGCGCAGCCCTGAACGGGTAGCATCCTTTTTCATTGCAACAACTCCATTGCTATCAAAAGGGTCCGACGACAAGCACCGGACCAGGAAGCGTTTTTACAGGTAGGAAACGGCGTACTGGAGAGTGGCTTCGACCGTACCAGCCGAAGCCGCGCCGTTGGCGTAATACTGCGCGGTATAAGTGGCGCTGGCTTCCGTCTCTCCCGGCTTCAGCTGCAGATCGCCTTCACCTTTGAAACCGTTGGTCAGATTGATAACTTTCTCAGCCGTATCGAGAATCTGGACTTCTACGTTGGCGGCGTCCCCGGTATTTCCAAGATTACCGTTGCTGGTCACCTGGTTACCGACAAAAACGGTAGAGATTTTGGTCGGTTTATCGGCATTACCCGTACAGCCGGTGAGACCAATATCAAATGTCACCTGACCTGCGGTATCGCCGCCTTTCGCCAGTTCTTTGGCACTCACCGTCGGCAGAATAACTACCGGTTTTGCCTGATTACCGTTAATGGCTACAGAACAGGTTTCATCGGAAACTTCACCACGAAAGGTAATGGTATTATTGGACATCGCAAATGTACTGGTAGAAATAAAAAGTGAGGCTGTAAGCAAAGCCAGTGTCGTTTTCTTGAACATGGTCGTTTATTCCTTTATTGCTGTTTATTTTCAACTAACGCTACTCGCTCTGCTAATAAAGCAGATAAAGCAAACGTCCTTTGGTTGAGGCCAAACAAAATAGCTTGTCGCCGGGCAAGTTTTATTGTGCGCCCCTCTGAAACAGGGCGTATAGCAACTGGCGTTATAGCCCGCGGCGCTATCATGTTTAAGGCCAATCTTAGAAATAATTTTCGGAAAAGAGCTTCCTGACGTGCTGAATAACCCTTAAATTTTCCTTACTTACCTGGCATGCGGAAATTCATAAATTCAAATGCCGGTAAGAAAAATTCACAAAAACCAAATAACCACATGATTTAAAAGGAAGTAAACTAAATAAAAAACATTTTTAGCATCAGTATGAATGTCGTCACAGAAGGCTACTGATGCAAAGAGGGGTGAAATCCTCCTGCCCCATGTTAATATAGCAAGCGACAGCAAAACGTATTAAAGATCGGGTTTACCATGGATGAGAAATCGTTACTAATAGCTAAAAAGGTGATATTTGACAGCGCTAAAATGACATTAACCAACGGTGATAAAATCATTAAAATTTCAGAATCGGAGACAAATTTACTCCTTGCCTTCTATCGCGGAATATATAAAAAGGAAGATATTATTAATTTTGTCTGGAAGAACCGTGCGGGTTGTGTTTCCGAATCGAGTTATTACAAGCTCATTAACCAGATGCGGAATAACTTTGTTCTTGTTGGCCTGAATGCGGCCGATATTGTTACGCGACCACGAATTGGCGTCTCGTTATCATTGGCGTTAGAACCCATCAAAAAAGAACCTACGCCACGATGCGAAAACGTCAGGGATGCCGGGTGCGAAAAAGATAGCCAACGGGCTCTCACGCCGGACGTTAAAAAGATTTCAGCCAAAATACGCCCTCTCGTCCTGACCATTACACTGTTGTTGTTAACGGGTGTTGCGATGCTATTTCAGCATGCGCCAGCGCAAAATAAACACAACAGTAGCTTCAGGATGCTCGGTAATGAGGATGACTATATCTTCTTTAAGATGGCTACCGATAAAGTGACATTTAAGGAGGTGGTTTCGGCTTATCACACCCTGACGCTGCCGCTATCTCGCCAGAATGGACATTATCTTTATTATCTCCGCGAACCGAATATGAATCTTTTTTTGCAGTGTCTGAACCCTGTTGAAACGGCGGTACCTAAATGCATTACCATCAAAGAACGCTACTAGTCATCCTGTGCGGTCTGCTCTGCGGATGTATCATGCTGGCAACGCTGGTATATCAAGGAGCCAGGCGCGATGCAGACGAAATACATAATCTTATTTGCACTGCCAAATCAACTATTTATATAAAGCCGAGAGAGCTCATACTGAACGGAACTTTGGTGCTGGATCTTAAGTCGAACCGCATTGCTATTCATTATTCCGTGCAGGATCAACGGCGAGAGCAGCGGTTATTCTTTCAGGATGTTGCAATCACCCCGCTTAACCGCACCGGCATGAAAACCTACACCTTTCGGGTTAAAGCCGTGCACAAATTTAATTCTGATACGACGGGTGAGATGTTTTCCTGGCTGCGTCTCCTGCAGCCGGCAACCGAGAATGAGCTGACGATAAATAAAATCGGTCCGAGGGCCTATCTTTTTTCACTGAACCGGCAGATCTATAATTTCTGCACCACCAGCGGCGGCGCTAAAGCATAATGAGTATTGCGACCATCGAGACAGCCGCGCATCCCTTCGTGAATGAGAGACAAAACCAGTGAAACTAAAGCTATCTTTTGTGATTTGTTCAGTGCTTTTGCCGCTGGTCGTGATGATTATATTAGCGCTGCTGGTCAGCGTACTACAGTTTAAACAGGACGTCGCCCTGAGCGCGAATACCTTATTACGTTTCAGTAACGATGTATCAACCGCCTCATGGCGGGTCACCGCAAAAACCGTAAAAATAGCGGACAGACCCTGCGCTGAAATGCTGTCGGAGCTTAACCGAACCCGCGCCTTTACCCCTTATATCCGCGATATCGGTCTGCTGGAAAACGGCAACCTGCTCTGTTCCTTTGTTACCAGGGAGCAGGCGCACCCTTTTCCTTTGCCGCCGGGTAAAACGCTCCCGACGCCGTTACCTGCCAGATGGGTCCGTTCATTTGACTTGATGGCCGGAGGACCAGGCAGACCCGCGGTGGTTTACACGGAGCAGGTGACGGCGCAAAAATCAGCGTTTGTCATCGTCGATTCTCGCTATATTCAGGAACTGATGGATGTCCTCGCAGAGGAAAGAGCCGCCGTATTCAGCCTGCGGTTTGGCGAGGGCGATAGGATTATCAGCCAACCAGCGCAGCGTGACAGAATAGTGATGACCCAGCATTTCGTCACCGCCGACGGTAAGATTTCGCTTACCGTCGGCGCGCCTCTCGCGGCATTGATGGCTCTGTGGATGAAATCTCTGCTTATCTTTATCCCTCTCTCGCTTTGCTTCTCATTTATGACCCTTTTTCTTTACCGACATTGGGCCCAGAAACGGCTATCCATGGCCCGAGAAATCACCCGCGGTATGAAAAACGGGCAGTTCACAGTGCATTATCAACCTGTATTTAACGTCAGCCGCGCTCATTGCGGCGGCGTGGAGGCATTAATGCGCTGGCCCCTTCCGGATGGGAGTTTTATTACTCCCGACATCTTCATCACCGCGGCAGAAAACGAAGGGATGATCGTTCCGCTTTCGCGTCACTTATTTAAGCTCATCGCCCAGGATGTCGAACGGTGGCAGGTTGCCGGGGATTTTTATATCAGCGTAAATATTTCACCTGAACATCTGGTGCATGAGAGTTTTATTGCCGATGTTGAATCGCTACTGGCAAGCTTAGGGAAACTGCGCCTCATGCTGGAGCTCACCGAACGCAGCCTCATTGTTCAACCGGCTTTAGTGTCAGATAAGCTCATGCAGCTGCGTGAGAAAGGCGTACTGATAGCGATTGACGATTTTGGTACCGGCTACTGCTCGCTTTCTTACCTTCAGCAGCTTCCGGCTGATTATCTGAAAATCGATCGTACTTTTGTCGATACGATTGATACCAGCGGCAGCGACGTGCCCATTCTGGATACCATTATTATGCTTAGTCAAAGGCTGGGACTTAATATCGTTGCGGAAGGCGTCAGTTCAGAGCATCAACTACGCTATATCCTCGATCATAACGTAGGTTTTATACAGGGCTATCTTTACGCAAAGCCGATGAATTCAGATGATTTTACGGTCTGGCTTGATACACGGGGCAATGAGCAAAATGAAAGGATTAAAAGTAAAAACCTTTCAATAGTTCGGTAGGTGCTGAGGTAACATAATGGTTAAACCAGAACGACTCATTCTTAGCAGAAGGCCCTATGAGTAAGAATAAGTACCTAATTGATAAGAAAGTCATTCTTGATTGCGAGCGGATGACCTTATCACGCGATCGCGAAAGCTTAAAAATTTCTGAATCTGAATGCAATTTGCTCCTTGCTTTTCATCAGGGACTTTTTAAAAAAGATGATTTAATCGCTTGGGTGTGGGGACGAAAAGGTGTGGTGGTTTCCAGTGCCAGCTATTACAAATTAATCAATCAATTACGCGGTTCGTTTGAAAAAATCGGCCTTTCCAGTTCTGCGGTATTAACGCGCCCTAAGGTTGGTGTGACGCTCTCGGTAACTATCGAACCACTGCCAGATGAATCAACACCCGCAACGCAAAATAGAGCCAGCGACACCGTTGCGCCAGTTGCAGAATCGTTGCCTGAACCAACGCAGTCTTCGCAGGCAGTTTCAAACCGAAAAGAGTGGCTATTTTTAATCTGCGCAACGCTGTTCCTGCTGATGGTCATTTATCTCTACAGCAAACGCCATCCAGACTACTTTTCTGAGCTGGGAACCTATAACGGATATACCTTTTATGGTGTCACTGAAGATAATCGGTCTCTCGAGGATGCGGTGGGGGCTTTTTCCGAACTGAGTCAGCAAGTCTATAAGCAAAACGGCAATTTCATTTATTATATTCGCGTTCCTGACACCAATATTTTTGTTCAGTGTCTGAATCAACTGAATGTTTCGGAGCCCAAATGCATCACTATCAAAGAACGGTATTAAGAGGCATTACGCTACTTATTCTGGCAGCATCTTTTGTGCTGCTGATTTTACAGGCACGCCAGCAGCGCTATCCTCTGTCAGATGCGGATTCATTTCTATGCACCACTAAAACGGTAACTTCAGTCCTGCCTGGCAATTTTCTCGCTAATGGCAATATCGTCCTCGATTTCAAAAACAAACGCATTACATTGCAGTATGACATCACCACTAAAGAGCAAATCAAAAAAGTGTTGTATCGCGATGTGTATATGAAGAACCTGCAAATGCCTGGCCCCGGCATTTATACATTTGATGTCGATTCGGTAAAAGTTTTTTCTACCGACACCGCCGGTGATTTTTTAGCACATTTTCGCGTATTGCACCCCGATGCTGCCAATGAAATTCGCATCACCAGGGTCGGTAACAGCACTTATTTGTACTCAATCAATCGGCAGATATATAACGTATGTACCGCGCAATAAACCAACGCCGCCGTGAAAGAATCGACATAAAACCCATTAATATCAAAGAGTTATAAAACCTTACTTTTTCTGAAAACGTCGGTAAAATTCATGTAAGACTAATTTCATAACTTTTACTCGCTTTTTCTGGTTATATGGCTGCCGCAATCATCCTTCTACGGTTATTGCTTATACATAAGCATTGTTCTTTTCACCAACAAGGAGCTTTACATGCAGCGTGCTTTTTCACCATGGATTATAGCAGCACTATTATTTTCGCCCTCATTAGCGTTGGCGATGGAAAACCATACCCTCTCCCTTGGCTATGCCCAAACGCATCTTAGCGCGTTAAAGAAATCTGCAAGTAAGGATCTTCGCGGGCTCAATCTAAAATATCGCTATGAGTTCAATTCTGACTGGGGTGTATTGACCTCTCTCACGGCAACTCGTCATGAAGTACAACATTACCGTTGGGACGCAGGAAAACTACATAAAGATGGCGATAATACCACTAGCTATAGTTCGTTAATGGTAGGACCGACCTACCGGATTAATGACTATGTTAGTTTATATGGTAATGTAGGTATGGCTGGTATGAAGGTCAAAAACCGTGACAATCAATCTTCCTCAGAAGATGCTTTTGCCTATGGTGCAGGTCTTATTTTTAATCCATTCACTAACCTTTCCCTGGATGTGTCATGGGAAACAGCTAAATTACTTTACGTTGATACAAACACATTTGGTGTGAGCGTAGGTTATCGTTTTTAATAAATAAAGACGCCTCTGTTTATGGCAAGGAATTCATCATCTCTGACAAAAAAAAGAATATCATCAATACGGTAAGAGACGTTATAGCCCTTTTAAGTATTTATGTAAAATTATTCTTATAAGCTATACACCCCTTAAATCCTCCGGGTAGAACATTTTATTGCCAGCACGATGCGCCTCAACATCCGACTGGCTTCGCACCCTATTTGATTATTTTTAGCGATTTTGATTAAGGATTTTACATGAACAAAAAATTAGTCTTTCTCTCCGCTCTTATGCTCACAGCTTGCAGCGCTAATTCCCTCCAGCACGGTGCTGAAGGTGTGCGGGTAACGCATAATGAACCGGACACTTCTTGCACCTATTTAGGCGATGTCACCGGTAGCCAGGGGAATTTTTTCACGGGAGGCTGGACGTCAAACAGCAATCTGGAGACGGGTGCCCGTAACGATCTAAAAAATAAAGCGTGGAAAATGGGGGGGAACGTGGTGGTACTGTTAACCCAAAGGGCTGGCCAAACCGGAAGCGCCTATCATGGCACAGGCTCAAGCCAGCAAACCAATGTGACATTGAGCGGAACAGTTTACCGCTGCCCACGATAAAATACGCCATTCTGGCTCATCATCCGGCGGCCCTGCCAAAGATATCCCTAACGCAGTTGAGATGCTCATCGACCCGTGAGCATCTCAACTGCGATTCTCGCATTGGAGAACGCATCTTGATCCAGCCTGGCTGAAGAATATGCCTAACCCCATAGCAGAAAAGGGATTTTCTCTTACAATTGCACTCCTGCCAAACTACAGATTCTGCGCTTCATATTGTTTTATGTACGGGTTACGCATCCCTCGGGCCTGACGGGACAATAAGGTAGATGGCAGAAATAGCCCATCTCGTGATTGATTCCACAGGATGGAAGGTCTCCGGTGAAGGTGAGTGTAAAGTCAAAAAACACGGCAAAGAATACCGTCGCATCTGACGAAAGTTGCACATTGCTGTAGATGCAAAAACACATGAAATTATCTGCACCGAACGTCACTGAACAACGTCACGGACGCAGCAGCCTTCTCTGGGCTTAATCTGGCAGACACCCCGAAAAATCAGATCAGCCGCAGCGGACGGCGCTGATTATACGCGGTTATATCGTGATGAACTGCGCCGAAAGAAAATCAGCACCCTATACCTTCCCGAAAGGGAGCGGGTTACTGGCCGGGGGAGTATGCAGACCGGAACCATACGGTTGCAAATCAGCGGCTAAGCGGGAGCAATGCCCGTTGAAAATACGCAACAGATTTTAACCGCCATTCGATAGCGGAATCGGTGATGTAGAGAGTAAAACAACTGTTCGGTGGTGCGCTGAAGTCAGGTTGCAGAGGCTCTGGCCATAGTACGTGCGCTGAACAAAATGACGAAGGCAGGAATGCCTGAAAGTGGGCGTATTGCCTGACAACATCCTCGTTTACGGGGATGCTTACCCACAATCTGTTTTTCAACAAAGCCTGACTAAATATACCGTGTTGTGTATCTCCGTCAGGCCATCACTGGCTGTAGCAAAAAAATCGAAGATTTGGTTACAGAGAATTCATTTGAATACGATTCGATTACGTCAAGTTTAAGTCCAAAGCAGTCCAGAAGTGACAGCAGTTTCTCAACTTGACCAAAAACGCGGACATAAAGTGGGGCTATTTGCTTCCCGTTAGCATCAAATCCTTCCTCGACAGCTGTTCTTTCCAGGCAAAACGAATCCATATTCTGGAATTTGCTGATACCAGCCGCCATCTTCTTCTCATCAACAAGGTCATACTGCCAACCGCCGGCTTTTGCCATTTCGATAGCATAGGTCAATCGAAGTAGATCCGGCATATTGTGAAGATCGTCGCTGCTCATAAGCCATAAATAATGCAGTTTCTGATTCAGACGCGCCCGAACGCCAAGTCGACGCCCCTGAGCAAGTAGCCAGTCTATATGCCCAGTTAAATTTCTGGGGAATCTCTTCTGTTTTCTGGCATCGGCCAACCAGCGGATCAGAAATATGTTTTCCTGCGCCTCGGTAACAACAAGCCGATCGTGCCGCTGAAGGCCGAGAGCCACCAAAGCGCACCAGGCTAAATGTCCAATATTGACGAAAGAAGAATCTTTGTTCATGCGCAAAAGAACCAACGACATTAATGCTAAAAAGGAAACGTCCCTTCAAGGGACGTTTTCTGCCGATTACTCAAGGTCAGCGTGTCTCTTAAACATCGTTTCGCTGGTTTCGCCGAGCTGGGCCATCAGCTCAAGCACGATTGCGTCATAGGCGATAAAGCAGAGCTGCTCAAAAGCCGATCCCATAGGCTGTGAAAAAGCATCGTCTTCACGCTCGTTGTCTTCTTTCACGGTTCCAGGCAACACAAGCGTGCTTTTGGCCAGTTTGCCGATTGTGGACTCCGCTTTCATTGTGACAAGCGCCACATCCACGCCACAGGCTACGGCCTTCTGCGCCAGGCTCACCAGACTGCCGGTCTCACCGCTGCCGGAACCAATAATGACCAGATCGCCCGGTTTCGTATGAGGAGAAGAAATTTCGCCGACAACGCTTACTGAAAAACCGAGGTGGAGAAGACGGTTTGCAAAACCGCGGATGGCGATGCCGCTACGACCCGCCCCCTGCAGAAAGATATGTTTAGCATTCTTAATCTGTGCGACGAATTGCGCAGCCTGGGCATCATCAATCTTCATCGCATTTTGCTGCAATTCGCTCAGGATATTTAAAGTGTTTTGTTGAACGCTCATGTGATTCTCTCCCTTTTAAGCGATGGTACGACCACCATCCATCAGAATGGTTTGCCCCTGGATGTACGAATTGTCTTTATCAGCCAAAAAGATTGCCAGGTTAGCCACATCGTCAATGGTGCCAAGGCGGCGTACCGGAATTTTTTCCAGAACAGCATCAAGATCGGCCTGGGTAGGATAATTGACACGCATCATTTCACCGGTATCAATCAGACGTGGAGCGATAGCATTAACGTTGACCCCCTTCGGCCCTAATTCTTTTGCCAGGCCGCGAATCAATCCCTCACCGCCAGCTTTACTGGCCGGGTAACTCACGCCGCCGCCGGTGCCGGAAAGCGCAGAGCCGGATGAAATATAAACGATAGATCCATGATTAGTGGTGAAGTCGTCGTAGAACGCCTTGACGGTGTTAAACAGCCCGGTAAGGTTAATGGCGATTGTTTTATTCCACTCTTCAAAAGTGATGTTATTGACCTTATTAGCAAACGCCACGCCTGCGTTTAATACCAGAATATCAATGCGACCGAAGGTTTTAAAAACCTGCTCGCGAACGTTTTCCAGAGCTTTCGGATCGGATACATCGGTTTTAACGAATAAGGATTTAACATTAGCGAAAGTTAACTCTTCGGCCGTCTTTTTACCATTTTCTTCGTTGTAATCGACAATAACAGTATGAGCCCCACGGTCAGCGAATTGCTTAGCAATACCTTTACCGATGCCATGTGCCCCACCGGTTACTAGCGCGACTTTACCTTCAAAATTACTCATTTCACTATACTCCTCAAAATCTCATGACAAAGGGGAGGACAACTCCCCTTTCAGGTAATTGGTAATTTAATTAATGCTAATAATAGCTTGTAGGGTTACTGGGTTTATTTGGTAGCAAACTGTTATTGGATCGCTGCCCTTAATGCCTGATAGCTTTCTTTCGGAGAACCGTTAAATAGCGCACCACCAACGACAATTAAATCAGCACCCGCATCCTTTACCTTTTTCGCGATTTCAACGTTGACGCCGCCATCGACCTCGATCTGAATATTACGACCGGCAACCATTTTTTTAGTATTCCTGATTTTCTCCAGACTTTTTTCAATAAAAGTCTGGCCGGGCTGACCTGGATTAATGGTCATAATTAAAATGTAATCAATATCATCCAGAAGATACTCAATTACGTTTTCTGGCGTCCCCGGATTAAGCACTACGCCAGCTTTGCGCCCGGCTTTCTTGATCTTCTGGATAATATAATGCACGTGCGGCGTTGATTCATAATGAACCGAGATCATTTCCGCACCGGTTTTAATAACATCATCAATATGTCTTTCCGGGTTTGCCAGCATCATATGCACGTCAAATGTCATTGAGCTGGCTTTTTTCATTGCCGCGATTTGGTTCGGACCGAATGCGATATTACTTACATAAGTACCATCCATTAAATCAACATGCAGAATTTCTGTTTTTTCTGTTTCCAGAAACTGAATCTCTTCCTGCAAACGTAATATGTTTGCACCAAATACTGATGGTAAAATTTGTGCCATTTTAGTCAACTCCGTAAATTAATGAGTAACTGTGCTCAACCAGTAGGTCAAAAGTTCCCATGGGCCGGTTAATACGAAGTCCGTACCCTGGCCATTCAAGCCGACGCCAGCACCGTTGAGGAACTGAGTTGCACCGGGCGCGACATATCCCCCCAGGTACATAACCACCACACAGAACAGTAAGGTTGAGATAATCGATCGAATAACGTTGCCGTTACTGACCATAACCGTCATGGTCGTCATGTAGATGATTGACATCAGCACGCCGATTGGGAATATCTGAATACCCGGTAAAACCAGCGCGCAAAGCATCGTCAGAGGGATAGTAATAACGGTGACAGTCACCGTTGCTGGATCGCCAAGCGCCAGGGCACAGTCCATCCCGATATTCAGTTCAGCATCTTTACCCATCTGCTTTTGCATGATTTCTTTAGCACTCTTACCTATCGGGTTAAGCCCTTCCATAAGGACCCCAACCACTTTTGGCAACAGCACCATGACGCCTGCCACGCCCATCGCCATTGGCACGATGGTTGTAATGGGTTGTTTGGTTAACAATCCCAGGAGACAACCGACGATCACGCCGATGATGGCGGGTTCACCGAATACACCCAGTCGCTTCTGAACGCTCTCTAAATCCACATCCAGCTTGTTTAAACCCGGAATGAAATCGATAATTTTGTTAACCACCCATGCAAATGGAAGTGTCCATCCGATGTGGATCATTGTGGTACAGGTCGTTCCCTCCAGGCCGTAGTATTTCTGCCATCTTGGCGCAATAAGATCGCCAATAAACAGTGCGGCTACGCTCAGAGCCACGGCAACACCCAACCCGAGGAAAAAGCTGTCAAAGACGAAGTACGCAAGAGCACCAGGAACCAGGAAATGCATATAGTTCCAGATGTCAACGTTCAGCGTTTTAGTCAGTTTCAGGCGAACCAGGATCAGGTTCAGAATGATACCAATTGGGATAACCATTGCCGCAAACGGTGCAACCCACGCAGCTGCGCCAACGGCAGGCCATCCAATATCAGCCACGGTGAACCCGCTGCCAATTTTTGAGTAATACGCAATTGCTGGCTGCAGGGCTGTGTTTAGCAGCCCAACAACCAGTCCCAGGCCGATGAAACCGATACCTACGGTGATGCCAGATTTAATGGCAGCACCAACTTTCATTCGAAAAACCAGACCTAAAAGGAAAATAACAAGCGGCAATATTGCTGTAGCGCCCATGCTTGTAATAGTAAACATGATGCTTTTTAACATTTCCATTTAACCATCCCCCGTCTTTTTTAGACTTTAGCCTTTGGAAATTTCGCTTAACAGTTCACCTAATTTTTTACGCAGCGCGGCTTCGTTAATACCGGTAATAAAACCTGCGACGCTCATGTGCGGCTTACCAATATCACCTTTATAATTATTCGTTGTCAGAACCACATCAGCACTTTGCATTTCGGAGGCCAGTTCGGACATACTACATTTATTAATTTTTACGTTGGCAATGCCGTATTCAGCACAAACCGATTTAACTTCATCAGCGGCAAGTGTGGAGGTTGCTACACCGCTTCCGCAGGCTACGAGGATAGTAATCATGGTAAAATCTCCGGATAATTGTTATTTAATTATCGTGTTAATAAACAATGCTCTTGCTCCTTCAGCAGGAAGTTCCAGCATCTGGTGGTAAAAATCAGCTAGCTGAAGATGGTTAAACAACGCCTTCAACAACTGCAATTGATCTGCTGGTTGAGTAACAACCAGGTTAACAACCAGGCGAACCCACAATTTCTCGTCACCATCTGCCTGATTAACTTCAATTTCCTGTGGCAAACGGATGATGTAAATCGCCGGGCTGACGGCATGCTGGCTATCGCAATGTGGGATAGCGACAGCATAGCCATCAAGTAAAATTCCGGTTGGGTAGTCGGCTTCACGTTCACGCAGCGCCTGGAGGTAAGTGTCTCTTACTATCCCATCAGCCAGATGTTTCTGGTGAATATGCTCCAGCACTTCATCATAATTTTTGTATGCCGCACCATCAGCGACATTGATAGAAATTGTGCCCACTGGCTTCTCCTCATTCCGTTAAATGCTCATGTGAGCATCTATGTAATCACATGAGCAGTTATAGCACATCAGTGATTTGCTGAAATGGGAAGCTTGCAAAAGTTATATCTTGATCACACAAATTCACATAAGCGCATTAAGAAAAATGCTCATATGAGCAAAACTAACGATTAATTAATGCGCCACGAATGATTAACTGATTGATTTTTAATAAATTGAATTAAATTGGCTTATTCTGGGGACTTTTACAATGGCAATACTTCAAACGCTCTTATGAGCGGAGTGTTCTGATTGCAATTGTTTCTACAGGACAACGGCACATGAGAAGTACCGTTATTGAAATTATTAATTTTAAAATCAACAAGTTACCACTGTTGTATATTTCGAAACTTCGGCAATACCGTCTTTATCCGCAATATCATTAGTGATCAGCGCGGTAATCTCAGACCAGTCGCAGATCTTAAATAAGCTGCTTCGCTGGAACTTAGTGTAATCGCCCAGGATATATTTCTTCTCGGAATGGACAATGATCGTTCGATCCAGAAAGGCATCCGAGGAGGACGGCGTGGAGGGACCTGTCATATTGTTGAAGCCATCGGTGCCGATAAAGCAGAGATCAACGTTAATATCATTAATCATTGACACAGCCCACCCGCCAAAGACAGAAGAGCTTTTCTTCCTCAGTTCTCCGCCGAACAAAAAGACCTGGTTATCAGATTCGATCAGCACACTGGCCACCGGCAAAGAATCGGTAAAAATTTTAAAGCCAGATTTCATGCACAACAGATTAGCCAGTTCATAGTTAGAACTCCCAGTGCCAATGATCATTGAGCTGTTGGGGGGGATAAAGTCCAGCGCTTTTCTGGCGATAGCTTGTTTGAAGGTACTATTTTCTTTTTCCCTGACCTGGAAAGGATGTTCGACAGCCCCCTGCTTTAAGGTTGCCCCTCCATGGCTTTTAACCAACAGTCCTTTTTTTTCCAGATGAGTGAGATCTTTGCGGATAGTTTCATAAGTGACCTCGTACTTTTTCGCAAGGTCACTAACGTAAACGGTACCAGCCGAAATAATCTCTTCCAGGATCAATTTTCTCCTCTCTTCAACCAGGTACATCCTTCCCCCTATCAACATTCTTCATATTGCAATGAAGCGAATCATAGCACAGAAGATGCAAACTAAAACAAACCCAAAGAGAAGTCAGAAGAGTACGTCCCTGGTAACGCTCAACTATAAGAACAAAGGCCAAATAGTAATAATTCATTAATAATCAATACATTAAATACATATAATACAGATTATCCACTTCAGTTTACTAATACTCTCTCCTCTTTCCATCATCAAAAAATTGGCATGCATTAGCTTTTATTTGTTTTTATTGGTTTTTAATACCTTTAAAATCAACAGCATACTAATTTTGTGACATTGATCTCAGTTGACAACCAACATTTACCAACCCCATACTTGGCTTAAGTTCTTTATGACAGGTTGGATAAGATGAAAACGAAAATTGCAATCGCATGTGATGATGTGGGATTTGATCGTAAGGAGGAGATTAAAAAGTACCTCGAAGAAGAGAAAAATGCCGAGGTCGTGTACGATCCCGTTAAACGAAAAGAAGATGGTTTCAACAACTTCGCTCGTCTTGCGGATGAAATGGCAGGTGTTATTCAGCGGGACGAATGCCGCCTCGGTATCTACATTTGCGGAACCGGTATTGGCTTTACTTGCCAGATAAATAAGCACTGGGGGATTCGTGCTGTCGCCGTCACTAATCCTTACTCGGCTAAGCGAGCAAGACTCAGTAACAATGCGCAGGTGATTGGACTTGGCTGCAGAGTTAATGATCTTGAATACACAAAAATGATCGTTGATGCCTGGTATGACAACGCGTTCGACTTTGCCACTGCAAGGGAAAATTCCAAAAAGAATCTACTGGAAGCAGAACGCAGTGACAACGCATTGCTGACGAAACCTGAAGATGTTCGATGGAATATGGGTTTCAGACCAGATGATGAGAAATCTGAGGGCTAATAAATGGAACTGATCACACAGTTTATCAATGACCTGGGTAACTTTATTTTTATACCGGTCATCTTCCTTATACTGATGAAACTTTTGGGGCGGCCCCTGTCGGAGTGTATTTCATCAGCCATTAAAGTCGGCATTGGTTTTATCGCATTAACCATGACCATCAAGCTGATGCTTGAAAAAATGCAGCCAGCGGTGACGGGGCTTGCTGAGGCCACCGGCTCCTCGCTGAGCGCCATTGATGTTGGCGGCGCAGCCACAGCCGTAATGGGTTTTGGCTCAAGTATGGGGGCAATTATTATCCCTCTGTGCGTCGCGGTGAATATTGCCATGCTGGTGGCGCGTCTCACAGACTGCGTAAACGTTGACGTGTTTAACCTTCATCAGAATGCCTCTATGGGGGCAATTGTTGGCGCTTACTCCGGCAGCTTCCTCTACGGTGTTCTTACTGCTGCATTGTTCCATGTCTGGGCACTTATTGCGGCTGACCTGGGTGCCAAAAACAACGAAAAATTCTTCAACCTGCCAAAAGGCGTTGCCATCTCCCACCCGGTTGCAAACACCTATTTGCTGTTCGCTTATCCGTTTAACTGGATTTACGATCGCATCCCTGGGTTCCGTAATCTGAACGTTACGGCGGAAAGTATTCAGAAACGATTTGGTATCCTTGGCGATCCGACCATGGTTGGTTTCATTATTGGTATTCTTCTTGGCTTCTGTGGTTATGGTTGGGAATCGCCGTATCACACCATTATTGCCAGCCTGCAACTAGGTATGTACCTTGCCGCCGTGATGCTCCTGCTGCCGCGCATGACCTCCATCATGATGGAAGGTCTGGTTCCGCTGTCCAACGTAGCACGTAAGAAGCTGGTTAAACGTTTCCCGGACCGTGAGATCACTGTCGGGATGGATACCGCGCTGATTGTTGGTCATCCTTCAGTTATCGCGCCTGCACTGCTGCTGATCCCGGTCATTGTTATCCTCGCCGTTGTCCTTCCCGGCAACCGAGTGATGCCGCTGGGGGACCTCTCGCAGTTCGTATTCTTTATTGCGTGCATGGTGCCGGTTTTTAATGGCAACATTATTCGTACCTGGGTGACTTCCATCATCCTGTTTGGCGGCGGCTTATACATCGCATCCTGGATGGCTCCAGCAACAAATGAAGTGTTCCAGAAATTCGGTACTAATCCTGATGCCAGCGTAATGTACTCATCGCTAAACCCGTCAGCTAACCCGTTCACCGGTCTCTTTGCTGGACTCAGCCATGTTGGCATCGCAGGTTATGCTCTCGCCGCTGTGTTGCTACTGTCCGTAGGCTATTTACTCAAACAGAAAGCGCGCCGTCAGTTAAAAACTGAGGCAGAAAAAACGGCTTAAAACTTCATAAGGTAATTGATAATGAAAAAGATTTTAGTTGTATGTGGGAACGGTATTGCCTCCTCTTCCATTATGGTTTCTGTCCTACAGGACTACCTGAAAGAACAGAATATCGAAGCGCAGGTCGATAAATCCTCTTTAATGGCCTGCACCACGGACACGTTTAACAGCTATGACCTGATTGTTTCTTCAACCAAGCTGGATAACCCAGGGATCACCACTCGTGTGATTGTGGGTGCAGGCCTGTTAACGGGCCTGGGCGAAGATGAAATTTTTGATGCTGTTAAAGAAGAAATGCTTAAGTAGGTGAATAATGAAACTTGAGATTCTGGTAAATGATGTCGAGGGTACGATCGCTGACTGGCATGCGGCAATTGAGTTTGCCGGCCAGAAGCTGTTGGAAAAAGGCTATATCACTCCCGAATATATTCAGGCCTGCCTGGAGCGTGAGAAGACTTATCCAACTGGTTTATTGATGGCGAACGGTCAGGGCATTGCCATCCCGCATGCAGACTATACGCTGGTAAAAACCAACAGCATAAGCATCGTGCGTTTTGATAAAGGAGTCGTGTTTGGTCAGATGGAAGATGCTGACCTCACCGTGGAATGCGGCATTATGTTTAATCTCGCATTCGCCACCAGCGATCAGCATATGTCTGTGCTGCGCCGCCTCTTTACGCTCTTCCAGGATATTTCGTTCATCGAGTCGTGCCGTAACCTTAAAACGCATGAAGTCGGGAAATATGTTGAAGAGATGCTTGTAGCATCCTGATAAACAAAAGGCAGATATCCCCTATCTGCCTTTTTTTCAATAAAAGAATGACCATCATGAAAAAGTACGCCCTCGTTTTAAACGAGTTATCTTCGCTTGTGGATAAAATCGATGAGCAAGAATTTAACACACTGGTTGATTCTATTATCACTGCCGGACATGTATTTCTTGCCGGTGCTGGTCGCTCAGGGCAAATGATAAATGCTTTTGCTAACCGACTGATGCACCTTGGTCTGTCCGTCAGCGTGGTAGGAGAAATTAGCTCTCCACATTCTCGCAAAAACGACTTGATGATCGTTGGTTCAGGCTCCGGAGAGACCCAACGCCTGATCAACCAGGTGAAAATAGCAAAGAATAATGGCGTGTATATCGCTCTCATCACTACCGCACCAGATTCAACTTTGGCAACTCTGGCAGATTACATACTCACTATCCCGGCAGGTCACAGCGCCCAACCGATGGGTTCTCTGTTCGAACAGGCTTCCCTACTGACCTATGACACTATTGTGCAGTCATTAATGGCCAATCTTAATGAAACAAGCCAGACGATGAAGGAACGCCACGCCGATATTGAATAATACCGGCGTGGCGTAAAGCGCTAGCGGCTATTAATCCAGCAGTTTGATAGCCGTATCAAAATCAGTGATCAGCACATTCAGAAGGCCTGATTTGAGAGAGGCAACAATGCCTTCATATTTTTCGTCCCCCCCAGCAACTCCAATCAGTTTCTTTGTGGCCCGCAATTGTTCTGTCGTAATGCCGAACCCCAGGCGGTTTAGCGGGCTATCGAGTATTTCCCCTTTACTATTTACCAGGGTTACGCATACATCAGCGGTAATGTCCTGGCTCATTAAAGTCTCACGCCATGCTTCAGGGAATATATCGCACAGACTGGAAGAACCGGTTTTCCAGGCCCCAATGCCCGTAATAACGACATCCATACATGAGTAAAACTTTTGCGTATCCTGAACAGCCTGATCGTCTGCGAGTTTCTGGGCTAAACTTTCGTCATCCACCCACATAGGGACATACATTGGGTGCGCTCTTCCGTGGGAAATAGCAGCAACTTTGTGAATCAAATCAATGGGCCCCTGACTAAATTCAATGCCTGGATGAACGCCAGAAAGCTGAACCACATCCAGAACAGGTAATGTCGTCAGTTGACTCACCGTGCTTGAGAGTACGCGCCCCCAGGCGAGACCAAACTTCATTCCCTCTTTGAGAATTTCACTCAAGTAGGTCGCCGTTATCCCTCCCAGTTTGACGTTTAATTGTTCCTGCGAAGACCAGGATTCAGAAACAGAGAGCACAACGGCATCCTGCAATCCGTATTTTTTACACAAATTTTGCGCTATTTCCTCGTCCAGAGCCTGCTGTTTAGGAAAAGTAAATTTTACATACTCTTGCGCAATGGCTTCATCAATCAGGCGTGCAACTTTGAAGCGAGACAGACCGAGCTCCTCAGCAATTTCTATTTTTGTCTTCATTTCAGAGAAGTAACGCTTAACAACAAGAGAGTAGATAAAACGAGGATCGTAGTTACGTAGCTTCGGATTTTTGTTCTCTTTTGGCATAGCGGTTATCCATATATAACAAGAGGCATCATAAGTCATTCGAGCGACACGCTCAGATGCAATACTCAAAAGAGTACACTTTTACTCGCTCATCAGATACCTGTACAGGAGTGGATTTTGAATTTTGTGATGTAAAGCGCCCCGCCAAAGTACGAATAGGATCACGGAAAAGACTCAGCGCAAACAATGTAACATGGCTGCCCAAAGCGTTTTTATTGCAAGTTTTTGCTCATGCCAGTTCCTGTTGGGAGAGTTCATTTCGTATAAATCAGCCATTGTTTTGGTCGTCAATTAAACTGGGGGATATTCGCCTTGTGATGCTTAATTCACTCTTTGGCCTGCATCATCAATAACTTTCTTTCCGTCTTTCTGAGCGTAAGCCCCCTTTCTGAGCGTCAGGAAGGAACTCTATAACAACTGTAGAAGGAGGGTATAGGTTGGTTCCTTGGGGATTATCACAACGACAGGACGGGTAATCAGGATCGGACAGAGGCTCAATATAAACGTCAGCTTCATCAAAATTAAAATTGTCTCATGTTGGCGCAAAGCTAATGAGCGTGAATGTCTGCGTTGTGCTGTGAGTTCACTGGGTTGACCGTTGCGGTAAAACTTAACTGGCAGATTTCGATACTACGCCAGACCCACTAAACAACATGCGGATACCGAGGCCTATCATGACAACTCCTGTAAATCGCTCCTGCCATTTGATAAAGCCTGGGTGTTTACCCAGCCAGTTTCCAAATGTTCCTGATGCCATCGCGACTGACCCCAGGGAAACAATTCCTGCCAGCTTTTGGATACTACCCAGAACAAGCAATTGCAGCCAGACAGGACCCGCGGTGGGATCGACAAACTGAGGAAGGAAAGCAAACATGAACAGCAGAGATTTTGGATTAGTCAGGCTGTTCAGAGCGCCTTCCTTTACGGCATTCCAGTCAGAAATTTTTGCCGTTTTTCGCAGCCGCGTATCAGTACCTGAAGTCGCAATCATTTTTATGCCCAGCCACATCAGATAAGCCGCACCAACCCACCTTAGCAGATCCAGCGCAACCGGCCAGGCATGTACAACGGTTACCAGCCCCAGAACAAGAAAAGAAACTTGCACAAATCCTGCTACAAATACATTGCCCACAACCGTAAGCAGCGCGATACGTCTTCCCTGCCCGACTCCTCTGGCGATAGTCAGCATCATGTCTGGCCCCGGAGAAATCTCCAGAAGCGTCAGCGCGAAAAGGAAAGTAATAAACGTTTCGATGGCAGGCATTTTGGTTGAGTCCGGATAAATATTTCTGCTACGTTACCTCAGTCAGCTTCGAGCCGAAAGCGCAATATTCTGCAGCGTCCGCGCATGGCACGCAGCTGAGCGCCTGCCCTTCACAAAATTAATGAACACATCTAATAAGCCCTAGCTAATTACCCCATCTAATCGAATAAATCACTTTGCGTTATGCTTTTCCAACACAACAGCTGAAGGATAACGTCATGCCAACTGTAAAACTGAACAATGGTATTGAAATGCCCCTGCTGGGCTTTGGTGTGTTTCAGATGTCTGATCCCGCTGAATGCGAAAGAGCCGTTATTGATGCCATCGATACGGGATACCGCCTGATCGATACCGCCGCGTCTTACCAGAATGAAACCCAGGTCGGCAACGCACTGAAACAGAGCGGTATCGCCCGTAACGAGCTCTTTGTGACGACCAA
>NZ_KV793507.1:0-105657 GCF_001808475.1 Klebsiella sp. HMSC09D12
TACCATGGTCAACGTGGCCGATAGTACCGACGTTGACGTGCGGTTTTGTACGTTCAAATTTTTCTTTAGACACGGCTATATTCCTTACTATAGTGCTCTCCCCTTCAGGAGAGAGCACGGGACTTTGGTTTTAACCCTGCGGCTTATTTACCACGGGCTTCGATTACGGCCTGAGCAACGTTGTTCGGCGCATCATCATACTTCAGGAACTCCATGGAGTAAGAAGCACGACCTTTGGTCAGAGAACGCAGCTGAGTTGCATATCCGAACATTTCAGACAGCGGAACTTCAGCGTGGATCACAACGCCAGTCACGTTGGATTCCTGACCGCGCAGCATACCGCGACGACGGCTAAGGTCACCGATAACGTCACCAGTGTTCTCTTCCGGAGTTTCTACTTCAACCTTCATGATCGGCTCAAGCAGAACTGGTTTCGCTTTCTTAAAGCCATCTTTGAAGGCAATAGAAGCGGCCAGTTTAAACGCCAGTTCAGAGGAGTCAACGTCGTGGTAAGAACCGAAGTGCAGACGCACGCCCAGATCAACTACCGGATAACCAGCCAGAGGGCCAGCTTTCAGCTGCTCCTGGATGCCTTTATCAACGGCCGGGATGTATTCACCAGGAATTACACCACCTTTAATGTCGTTGATGAACTCGTAACCTTTCGGGTTAGAGCCCGGCTCCAGCGGGTACATGTCGATAACGACGTGACCATACTGACCGCGACCACCAGACTGTTTAGCGTGTTTACCTTCGATATCGGTAACTTTCGCGCGAATCGCTTCACGGTAAGCAACCTGAGGTTTACCGACGTTCGCTTCAACGTTGAATTCACGTTTCATACGGTCAACGATGATGTCGAGGTGCAGCTCACCCATACCGGCGATGATAGTCTGGTTAGATTCTTCATCAGTCCATACGCGGAAAGACGGGTCTTCTTTAGCCAGACGGCCCAGAGCCAGACCCATTTTTTCCTGGTCAGCTTTGGTTTTCGGTTCAACGGCGATAGAGATTACCGGCTCAGGGAATTCCATACGCTCCAGAATGATCGGCGCGTTAGGATCACACAGAGTATCACCCGTAGTAACGTCTTTCAGACCGATAGCAGCAGCGATATCGCCCGCGCGAACTTCTTTGATCTCTTCACGTTTGTTAGCGTGCATCTGTACGATACGACCGAAACGCTCACGAGCAGCTTTCACGGAGTTCAGGATGGTATCACCAGAGTTAACCACACCAGAGTACACGCGGAAGAAGGTCAGGTTACCCACGAACGGGTCGGTAGCGATTTTGAATGCCAGAGCAGCAAACGGCTCATCATCGCTAGCGTGACGCTCAGCAGGAGTATCTTTACCATCGTCCAGGATACCGTTGATCGCAGGAACGTCGACCGGGGATGGCAGGTAGTCAACTACCGCATCCAGCATCGCCTGTACGCCTTTGTTCTTGAACGCAGAACCACAGGTTACAAGGATGATTTCGTTGTTCAGAACGCGCTGACGCAGAGCAGTTTTAATCTCTTCTTCAGTCAGTTCTTCGCCACCCAGGTATTTTTCCATCAGCTCTTCAGAAGCTTCAGCAGCGGACTCGATCAGGTTCTGGTGCCATTCTTCGGCCAGTTCCTGCATGTCTGCCGGAATATCTTCGTAAGTGAAGGTTACGCCTGCATCTTCTTCGTTCCAGTTGATGGCTTTCATTTTCACCAGGTCAACAACACCGGTGAACGCTTCTTCAGCGCCAATCGCCAGCTGCAGCGGAACAGGGTTCGCGCCCAGACGGGTTTTGATCTGACCAACAACTTTCAGGAAGTTCGCACCCATACGGTCCATTTTGTTAACGAACGCAATGCGCGGAACTTTATATTTGTTTGCCTGACGCCATACGGTTTCAGACTGAGGCTGAACACCACCAACTGCGCAGTAAACCATTACTGCACCATCAAGCACACGCATGGAACGTTCTACTTCGATAGTGAAGTCAACGTGCCCCGGGGTGTCGATGATGTTTACGCGATGCGGTTCATACTGCTTAGCCATACCTGACCAGAATGCAGTAGTCGCTGCGGAGGTGATAGTAATACCACGCTCTTGCTCCTGCTCCATCCAGTCCATGGTGGCAGCGCCGTCATGAACTTCACCGATTTTGTGGTTTACACCGGTGTAGAACAGAATACGTTCGGTAGTAGTAGTTTTACCGGCGTCGATGTGCGCACTGATACCGATGTTACGGTAGCGTGCGATGGGTGTTGTACGAGCCATTTGATTCCTCGTTTATTTCTTTAGGCGTTCAGTTAAGTTATCCAAAACGGGCGACTTACCTGAAGCGCCCGCCTGGTGACTAAGACTCCGAAGGGATTACCAACGGTAGTGTGCGAACGCCTTGTTGGCTTCTGCCATACGGTGAACGTCTTCACGTTTCTTAACTGCAGTACCTTTGTTGTCTGCAGCATCAGAAAGTTCGTTCGCCAGACGCAGAGCCATGGATTTATCACCACGTTTACGAGCAGCTTCAACGATCCAACGCATTGCCAGAGCATTACGACGAACCGGACGGACTTCAACTGGAACCTGATAAGTAGAACCACCAACACGGCGGGACTTAACTTCGACAGTCGGGCGAACGTTGTCGAGAGCGACTTCGAATGCTTCCAGTTCATTTTTACCAGAGCGCTGAGCCAGGGTCTCCAGCGCGCTGTATACGATTGCTTCTGCAGTAGATTTTTTACCATCTACCATCAGGATATTTACAAATTTAGCCAGCAGTTCTGATCCGAACTTAGGATCCGGCAGGATTTTACGCTGACCAATGACGCGACGACGTGGCATGGAAATACTCCGTTGTTAATTCAGGATTGTCCAAAACTCTAAGAGTTTAGTTTGACATTAATATAAAACGTTTGGCCTTACTTAACGGAGAACCATTAAGCCTTAGGACGCTTCACGCCATACTTGGAGCGAGCTTGCTTACGGTCTTTAACGCCGGAGCAGTCAAGCGCACCACGAACGGTGTGGTAACGAACACCCGGAAGGTCTTTAACACGACCGCCACGGATCAGGATCACGGAGTGCTCCTGCAGGTTGTGACCTTCACCACCGATGTAGGAGGTGACTTCGAAACCGTTAGTCAGACGCACACGGCAAACTTTACGCAGTGCGGAGTTCGGTTTCTTAGGAGTGGTGGTATATACACGAGTACATACGCCACGTTTCTGCGGGCAGGCTTCCAGCGCCGGCACGTTGCTCTTTGCAACTTTGCGCGCGCGTGGTTTGCGTACCAGCTGGTTAATTGTTGCCATTAAATAGCTCCTGGTTTTAGCTTTTGCTTCGTAAACACGTAATAAATCGCCTCATATAATATGAGGACGCAGAATTTTAGGGCGGTGCCGAAAAGGTGTCAAGAAATATACAACAATCCCGCCATTACCAGGACAACTGACCGGCATGTTTGACTGAAAGTCTGACGAAATCAGTATAGCTAACCCTGACGACACTGTCCGCAATTTGACCAGCCAGCCCGCGGGCTTCGATATCGTCTTGCAGAGCGTAGAGGGATATGGGGGCAGATTGCAGGATTTCAAGGAAGCGGCCTTGCGCGACAGCGGCGGTAACGCCGTCCGACAGCAGCAGCAGCTCGTCACCTTTTTTTATCAAACGGAGCATAGCCGCAATGTCGGCGTGCCAGGGGGATGTGCTTAATGTGTGGAGCATTCAGACCTCAGACCTCAGACCTCAGACCTCAGACCTCAGAAACGCAGTATCACGTTAAAATCGTCCAGCCGGGCGCGCAGAGCCTCTGGCTCCAGCCATTCACCGTCCACGACCCACGGCGTGGCGGAAGTCAGGCCGCGCTCGCGCGCTGAAACCGCGCAAATCCAGCACTGTTCAATATCGTATAGCGACAGGAGTTTAAAGGTAGAGATATAATCGCGCGCCAGCACTGCGGCTGGCCGCTGCTCCGGAAGGAGCTGAAATACGCCATCCCCGACGAAGAAGACGCCAATCTCTTCCGTCAGTGCGGATGTCGCCAGCAGGGCATCCAGCCCTTCCCTGCCCGATGCTGAGCCATGGGGTGCGGACGAAAAAATAAAGGCTATGCGTTTCATCAAAACTGCACCATCCGGTCGCAGGTTAAGGCAGCTTCCGCCAACGCACCTAATCCACTCAGCGTAAAGCCCGGCTGCAAATTATGCGCTGGCAAACTCAGCTGCTGCGCCTCCTGTGCATCGGTTATGCCACGGCGTAAAGCTGCGGCTACACAGATATGTAAGGAGACGCCGTGTTCATCATGTAATGCCTGCCAGGCCCGGACCAGATCAAACTCATCGCTGGCGGGGGCAGTTAGCTGATTCGCATTGTAGACGCCTTCACGATAGAAAAAGATACTGAGCAATTCGTGGCCTTCCTGCAACACGGCTCGGGCAAACTGCAGTGCGCTGCTGGCCTGCTGCGTACCATAAGCCGGCCCCGTCACCGTAATGGCAAAACGCATTATTTATCCAGCCCCTGGAAATCTCCGCTTTTGAACTGACGAATATAGAGATATACCGTGTGCTTAGAGATGTTCAGCCGATCCGCTACCTGATTAATGGCGTCTTTGATATCAAAGATCCCTTTCTCATAGAGGTTCAGAACGATCTGACGATTTTTGGCGTTGTTAGAAACGTTGCGGTCGGCATTCACCTCTTCAATAGTGAACTCAAGCGTCTGTGCAACCAGGTCGTCAACCGATGAAGCAAAGTTGACCTGTGAATTGACTTCTGTCGTTTCTGGCGGAATAAAGGTGCTCATTATTTGCGAGAACGGCACGTCAAGGTTCATGTTGATGCACAGCAGGCCAATAACCCGATGGTCACGGTTGCGGATAGCGATGGTCACTGATTTCATCAGTACGCCGCTTTTGGCGCGAGTAAAATAGCATTTGGAAACGCTGCTATCGGCCCCAGTCATATCGTGCAACATGCGCAACGCAAGGTCGGTAATTGGCGAGCCGATCTGACGGCCGGTATGTTCACCGTTGGCGATACGAATAGCGGAACATTTTAAGTCCTGCAATGAGTGCAGTACGATTTCACAGTGGGAACCGATGAGCATCGCTAACCCGTCCACTACCGCTTCATAGGATTTAAGGATATCGAAGTCGGTCTGGTCAAAAGGACGTTGATCCAGCAAATCAAGCTCGCTGGTCTCGTTGGTTAAAAGCGACCTGGACATGGAAAAAAGCACTCCTTTTCAGGAGCCTGTCGTTATCGTCAGGGCAGGCTCATCATCATTATTAATCTATCTAAAGTAATACAGCGCCTGAGGTTCTTTCCAGTTTTAATTATATCTGCCCTCAATAAAAAAGCCGCCGCCCCTGGAGGCGGCGGCTTGAGCCAGATTACTTCTTCGCGTCAGCGGCTGGCGCTTCGGCCGCAGCTTCAGGCTTGGCGTCCGCTTTCGGAGCCGGTTTGATGTCCAACAGCTCTACATCAAATACCAGAGTGGAGTTAGCCGGGATACCCGGTACGCCGGTTTTGCCGTAAGCCAGATCCGGTGGAATGACCAGCTGAATTTTACCGCCTTTCTTGATGTTCTTCAGGCCTTCAGTCCAGCCAGGGATTACGCCGTCCAGACGGAAGGACAGCGGTTCGCCACGGGTGTAAGAGTTATCAAACTCTTTACCATCGATCAGCGTACCTTTGTAGTTAACAACAACGGTATCGCTGTCTTTCGGCGCTTCGCCCGTACCCGCTTTCTCTACTTTGTACAGCAGACCGGAATTCGCTTTTTTCACACCCTGCTTTTTCGCATAGGCATCGCGATAAGCTTTACCTTTTGCCTCATTCTCAGCAGCATCTTTTTCCATTTTCTGCTGGGCAGCGGTTTTTACGCGAGTTTCAAACGCCTGCAGAGTCTGTTCGATCTCCTGATCGGACAGCTTGCTCTTATCGGCAAAAGCGTCCTGAACGCCGGCAATCAGCTGAGCTTTATCTAATTTGATGCCCAGTTTTTCTTGTTCTTTCAGGGAGTTTTCCATGTAACGTCCCAGCGATGCACCCAGCGCATATGCAGATTTCTGATCGTCATTTTTGAATGCCGATTTGCTGTCCGTTGCAGGTGCCGCTTTCGCTTCGGTGGCTGCTTTGGTCACAGTTTCAGCAGCAAAGGTCAGCGGTGCATTCAGGGCGACGGCCATTGTGGTCGCCAGCAGCGTTACTTTAAACAGTGATTTCATCCATTTCTCCAGGGCCGGGGCATCTCACCCCAGGGTTATCATAAAAAACAAAAAACGTACTATAGAACGTTGCAGAACAAATCAACATACAGACGTACCTGAATATCGCCTCATTTCAGACTATTTTTGTATGAATTAGTTTCCTGTCAGGCGTAACGATGCTGCGTGAATGCTGAAACTTCAGTAGAATCCGCCCGCAGGATCAGACAGAAGAGGTTACTCATGCACGATAGCACTTTAGAGACTCGCCTTGCGGAGCTGGAGAGCAGACTGGCGTTTCAGGAAATCACCATTGAAGACCTCAACAAGACCGTCACCGCCCACGAGATAGAAATGGCCAGGATGCGCGAACATATGAACCTGATGGTGGAAAAGCTGAAAGCTACTCAGCCCTCGCATATGGCTTCACAGGCAGAAGAAACGCCTCCACCGCACTATTAAGACGTAAAAAAAGCGGGTCTCCCCGCTTTTTTCTATTCCAGAACGCTAGCGCGATGGAATTAGTGGCAACCGCAGCCGCCGTTACCGCCGCAGCCGCCTTTGCCATGTTCATGGTCATGGCCGTGACCGTGGCCACCGCAGCAACCGTCATGATCGTGGTCGTGACCGTGATCGTGGCCGTGAGCGCCATGTACATGACCGTGTTCCAGCTCTTCCGCCGTTGCTTCGCGAAGCGCGACAACTTCAACGTTGAACTTCAGATTCTGGCCAGCCAGCATGTGGTTACCGTCAACAACAACGTGTTCGTCACCCACTTCGGTGATTTCTACCGGTACCGGGCCCTGATCGGTTTCCGCGAGGAAGCGCATGCCAACCTGCAGCTCGTCAACGCCCATAAACACGTCTTTAGGAACGCGCTGTACCAGGTTTTCGTCGTACTGGCCGTACGCGTCATTAGCGCCGACTTCTACGTCAAATTTGTCGCCCACTTCGTGACCATCCAGCGCGCTTTCCAGGCCGGAAATCAGGGAACCGTGACCATGCAGGTAGTCCAGCGGCGCGCTTACCGGAGACTCATCAACCAACACACCGTCTTCTGTACGTACCTGATAGGCCAGGCTGACCACCAGGTCTTTTGCTACTTTCATGATATCTCCTGAGCATGGGAAGAATAGTGGCGCAGATTGTAGCGGAATTCTGCAGCCGTGTACCCTTTAGCTTAAAAAAAGCCGCCCGATAACGCTAGTCCGGATGAAAAATGCCTATCACTTGCTCTTCTTTGCGAACATGCTCGCGGACCTCTTTATCCGCCTCTCGCATCTGGTGTCCACACTTAACGCACTCAACTATATCGACATTATTCTCACGCCACATCGCCAGCGAATCCTGAGCCTGGCACGCCGGGCATTTCGCCCCGGCAATAAAACGTTTACGCACAGCCATATCATTTACCTTTATTCAAATTCATCCCAGCCGTCTAACTGTCTGCTCTCTTTTTGCATCTCACGCTGAAAAATTTCCTCCAGCTCGCGCCTGGCTTCGCGCACGCGGGATATCTGCAGAGTATCACTATGAACCGGCATTAACTCACGCAACATTCGCATATCAAGACGCCGAAAATGCAGCTGCGCGCGCTGCGCCTGATGAGGATGCATGCCTAGCGAGATAAGCGCTTTACGCCCTAGCTCGAGCGCGCTGGAGAAGGTTTCACGAGAAAACTGCGCCACTCCCGCCTGCAGCAGTTCATGCGCCTCGACGCGTCCTCGCGCTCGCGCCAGAATATGAAGATGTGGAAAGTGTTGTTGACACATCTCGACCAGCTTCATGGTATCTTCCGGCTCATTGCAGGTAATGACGATCGACTGCGCCTCTTCGGCTCCTGCCGAGCGCAGGAGCTCCAGCTGCGTCGCATCGCCAAAGTAGACCTTATAGCCATATTGGCGCATCAGATTGACCGCGCTGATATCGCGCTCCAGCACCGTAATACGCATTTTGTTAGCCATCAGCAGGCGGCCAATCACCTGACCAAAGCGCCCAAAACCAACGATAATGACCTGCGGTTTATCATCTTCGACCCACGGAGCCTCGCCCTCCTCTTCGGATTGATTGAATCGGCGAGAGAGTATTTTGTCGATTAGCTTCATCAACAGCGGCGTGGTCATCATCGACAATGTCACCGTCACCAGCAGTAGAGCCATTTGATCGTTCTGAAAAAGGCGCATCGAGGCAGGTAATGAGAACAGCACAAAAGCGAATTCTCCCCCCTGGCTCAGCACTCCGGCAAACTGCACCCGTTCTGCGCTACGCAGGCCGTACACCCGCGCAAGGAGATACAGCACGACGCCTTTTACCGACACCAGTATTGCGACGCTGGCCGCTACCCATAGCAGGTGGGTATAGAGCACGCCAAGGTTCAGCGCCATGCCAACGGAAATAAAAAACAGCCCGAGCAGGAGCCCTTTAAAGGGCTCAATAGCGATTTCCAGTTCGTGGCGATACTCACTCTCGGCCAGCAGAACGCCGGCGATAAAGGTCCCCAGCGCCATCGACAAACCGAGCGCATCCATAAATAAAGCCGATGCAAGAACCAGCAGCAGCGTCGCTGCGGTGAAGACCTCCCGCACGCCGGATCCGGCGATAAAACGAAACACCGGCCTCAGCAGAAAACGGCCGCCAACCAGCATTCCGCCAAAGGCCAGGACCTTCATCCCGATGGTGAGCCAATTAAAGTGGTCGTCACCTGAACCGGCAAACAGGGGCACCACCGCCAGGGCCGGGATAACGGCCAGATCCTGAAACAGCAGTACGGAGAATCCCAGTTGCCCGGACTCGCTGCGGCTCATGCCTTTCTCACGCATCAGCTGCAGCGCCATCGCGGTTGAAGACATCGCCAGCCCAAGTCCGCCCACCACCGCTGCGCGCCATGAGAAGTCGCTAAGCATGAGCAAGCCGCCAAGAATGAGCGCGCTGAAAGCGACCTGCGCGGCGCCTACGCCGAAAATTGAGCTTCTTAGCCGCCAGAGCTTGGACGGATTCAGCTCCAGCCCAATAATAAACATCAGAAAGACGACGCCTAATTCTGAGAAGTGAAGGATTTCATCAACATCGCTGATAAACCCTAACCCCCAGGGGCCAATGGCGATACCGGCCAGCAGATACCCCAGCACGGCGCCAATACCCAGCCTCGCCGCCAGCGGTACCGCCACCACCGCGGCAAACAGAAATAACACCCCGGCCAGCAGTAAATCAGCTCCCGCCATTTGTACCTCCAGCCGTTACAGGATTAGCCAGCCAGTCGCGGTAGGCACGAGCGCGGCTTTTCAGATCGTCAGGCGATTGCCGCCGCGCCCAGTAGACGATAATCGGGCTTATCCAGTGCATGCGGCACATGCCGGCGGTCAGTTCGAAAGGGCGAAGAATGTCATTTATTGGATAGCGATGGGCATCGCGTCGATAGGCGCTCTCCGGCTCCCCGGTGGTAATCACGCTACGCCAGTACTTTCCCGCCAGCTGGTTCCCTCCCGCCCCGCTGGCAAAACCACGGCTGAGCACCCTATCCAGCCACTCTTTCATCAGCGCCGGACAGCTCCAGGTATAAAGCGGATGCTGAAAAACAATCACCTCATGCTGGCGCAGGAGATCCTGCTCATGGGCGATATCGATAAAAAAATCCGGATAGTGCGCGTAAAGATCGTGCACGGTAACATTCGACAACTGTAAGGCCGGTTCAAGCAAAACCCGGTTGGCCACGGAATCCTGAGATTCTGGGTGGGCATACAGCAGCAAAACCTTCGCTGTCTGAGACATCATTCCCCTCCCGAACGTCTTCTGGCGGCCTGTGCAGCGGCTGCGTCCCGACGCAACCAGAATGACTTTGTGTATCGTCTTCATTTTGGGCTACCATTGCGGCCCGGTTGAGCGATTCGCTCCACACTACATTATCATAATGACAAATTAACATAGTCAGAACATACGGCGCCTTATGATTGTTTTCTCCTCGTTACAAATTCGTCGCGGCGTACGCGTCCTGCTGGACAACGCCAGCGCCACCATCAACCCAGGGCAAAAAGTCGGCCTGGTGGGTAAAAACGGCTGCGGTAAATCCACGCTGCTTTCGCTTTTGAAAAACGAGATTAGCGCCGACGGCGGCTCGATGACTTTTCCCGGTAGCTGGCAGCTGGCCTGGGTTAACCAGGAAACGCCAGCCCTTCCTCAGCCGGCTATAGACTATGTTATTGACGGCGATCGCGAATTCCGCAAGCTGGAGGCGGATTTGCACGCGGCCAACGAACGAAATGACGGACATGCCATTGCGACGGTCCACGGTAAGCTGGATGCCATCGATGCCTGGACCATAAGATCCCGCGCGGCCAGCCTGCTGCACGGCCTCGGTTTCAGCAATGAACAGCTTGAGAGGCCGGTGAGCGACTTTTCCGGCGGCTGGCGCATGCGTCTTAACCTCGCCCAGGCGCTTATTTGCCGTTCCGATCTGCTACTGCTTGATGAACCGACTAACCACCTCGACCTCGACGCGGTAATCTGGCTGGAGAAGTGGCTCAAAAGCTACAGCGGCACGCTGATCCTGATCTCCCACGATCGCGACTTCCTTGACCCAATCGTCGACAAAATTATTCATATCGAACAGCAAACGATGTTCGAATATACCGGCAACTACAGCTCTTTCGAAGTGCAGCGCGCAACCCGCCTTTCTCAACAACAAGCGATGTATGAGAGCCAGCAGCAGCGCGTGGCCCATCTGCAGAGCTATATCGATCGTTTCCGCGCGAAAGCGACCAAAGCCAAGCAAGCGCAAAGCCGTATCAAAATGCTCGAGCGTATGGAGCTCATCGCCCCTGCCCACGTTGATAATCCGTTCCACTTTAGCTTCCGTGCGCCGGAAAGCCTGCCCAATCCACTGCTGAAGATGGAAAAAGTCAGCGCCGGCTATGGCGAGCGCGTCATTCTCGATTCGATCAAGCTGAATCTGGTTCCAGGGTCGCGCATCGGTCTGCTGGGGCGTAACGGAGCGGGTAAATCCACGCTGATTAAGCTGCTGGCCGGCGAGCTACAGCCGCTGCGCGGTGAAATTGGCCTGGCGAAAGGCATCAAGCTTGGCTACTTTGCTCAGCACCAGCTTGAATTCCTGCGCGCGGACGAATCCCCGCTCCAGCATCTTGCCCGCCTGGCGCCGCAGGAGCTGGAGCAGAAACTGCGCGACTATCTGGGCGGTTTCGGGTTCCAGAGCGACAAAGTCAACGAAGAGACAAAGCGTTTCTCCGGCGGCGAGAAGGCGCGCCTGGTGCTGGCGCTGATCGTCTGGCAACGCCCTAACCTGCTGCTGCTTGATGAACCGACCAACCACCTCGATCTCGACATGCGCCAGGCGCTAACTGAAGCGTTAATTGATTTTGAAGGCGCCCTGGTGGTGGTCTCCCACGACCGCCATCTGATTCGTTCCACTACCGACGATCTTTATCTGGTGCACGATAGCAAAGTCGAACCTTTCGACGGCGATCTCGAAGATTACCAGCAGTGGTTGAGCGACTCGCAAAAGCAGGAAAGCCAGGCATCGGAAGAACCGAAAGAAAACGGCAACAGCGCCCAGGCGCGTAAAGATCAGAAACGCCGCGAAGCCGAGCTGCGTACGCAAACCCAGCCGCTGCGTAAAGAGATTATCCGTCTGGAAAAAGAGATGGAGAAGCTCAACGCCCAGCTGGCGCAGGCGGAAGAGAAGCTCGGCGACAGCGGCCTGTACGATCAAAGCCGTAAAGCAGAGCTTACCGAATGTTTACAGCAGCAGGCCAGCGCAAAGTCCGGCCTCGAAGAGTGTGAAATGGCCTGGCTGGATGCGCAGGAACAGCTGGAGCAGATGCTGCAGGAAGGCTAGCGGCAACATGCGCTACAGCGAGGCGGGGAAACCCGCCTGTTTACCTCTCTCTCCGCGGCTTTTTACACGTAACCTGCCTACCGATTAGCCGCAAGACCACATATTGGCTAACCTGCGTACTTCATGCGCGGTATAGTATGGATAAAGATTATTAATTGCTCTGGTGCTATGGTTGATATCACTCCTACAGAAATGACGCCCCCGGAAAACGACTCGCAGCAGTTTCATCCGATGCGCGGCGTAGGCAATCGTCATTTGCAAACCATGTTGCCGCGGCTAATCCGTCGCAAACTCCGTTTCACTCCCCACTGGCAGCGTCTTGAACTGCCGGATGGCGACTTTGTCGATCTGGCCTGGAGTGAAGATCCTTCTCAGGCACGCCATAAACCCAGACTGGTGGTATTTCATGGTCTGGAGGGCAGCCTGCACAGCCCTTACGCACACGGACTTATCCATGCGGCAATGCAGCGCGGCTGGCTGGGCGTGGTGATGCATTTTCGCGGCTGTAGCGGCGAACCCAACCGAAATAACCGCATCTACCATTCGGGCGAAACGGAAGACGGCTCCTGGTTTCTGCGCTGGCTCCAGCGCGAATACGGTTCGGCCCCGACCGCAGCGGTAGGTTATTCGCTCGGGGGCAATATGCTGGGCTGCCTGCTGGCAAAAGAAGGCGACGATATTCCGGTCGATGCCGCGGTGATCGTCTCGGCTCCGTTTATGCTGGAAGCCTGTAGCTATCATATGGATAAAGGTTTCTCACGCGTTTATCAGCGCTATTTGCTTAATCTGCTAAAAGCCAACGCCGCACGTAAGCTAAAAGCCTATCCTGGCTCTCTGCCCGTCGATTTACGTCAGCTAAAAAGCATGCGCCGTATCCGCGAATTTGACGACAGCATCACCGCGAGGATCCACGGTTTTGCCGATGCGCTGGACTATTATCGCCAGTGCAGCGCCATGCCGCGCTTAAGCGATATCACGAAGCCCACGCTGATTATTCACGCAAAAGACGACCCTTTTATGGACCATCACTCGATACCGCCGCAGGAACAATTGCCGGCGAATGTCGAGTATCAGCTGACGGAGCACGGCGGGCACGTTGGGTTCGTCGGCGGTACCTTGCGTAAGCCAGAGATGTGGCTTGAAAGACGCATTCCGGATTGGCTAACCCGCTGGTTAGGAGGAAAATTATGATCATACCCTGGCAAGAGCTCGCTCCCGAAACGCTGGATAGCCTGATCGAAAGTTTTGTCTTGCGCGAAGGCACCGATTATGGTGAACATGAACGTTCGCTGGTTGATAAAGTCTCTGATGTAAAACAGCAGCTAAAAAGCGGAGAGGCCGTGCTGGTATGGTCAGAGCTGCACGAGACGGTCAACATCATGCCCCGCAAGCAGTTTCACGGCTAAGGCGGCACACACTATCGTTTATCCAGGGAGTTGTTATGTCTGCCAAACATCCGGTGATTGCCGTCACGGGCTCCAGCGGCGCGGGTACCACAACCACCAGCCTCGCTTTCCGCAAAATCTTCGCCCAGCTGAATCTGCATGCCGCTGAAGTCGAAGGGGATAGCTTTCACCGCTACACCCGCCCGGAAATGGACATGGCGATCCGCAAAGCGCGGGATCAGGGCAAACATATCAGCTACTTCGGCCCAGAGGCCAACGACTTTGGCCTGCTGGAACAGACGTTTTCTGAGTATGGGCTAAGCGGCAAAGGCCAGTCGCGCAAGTATTTACATACCTATGACGAAGCCGTGCCGTGGAACCAGGTTCCGGGGACCTTCACGCCCTGGCAGCCGCTGCCCGAGCCGACTGACGTCCTCTTTTACGAAGGCCTGCACGGCGGCGTCGTGACGCCGCAGCACAACGTCGCAAACCATGTCGACCTTCTGGTCGGCGTGGTGCCCATCGTCAATCTTGAGTGGATCCAGAAGCTTATCCGCGACACCAGCGAACGCGGCCACTCTCGGGAGGCGGTGATGGACTCGGTGGTCCGCTCGATGGAGGACTACATCAACTTTATCACCCCGCAGTTTTCGCGCACCCATCTCAACTTCCAGCGCGTCCCCACGGTGGATACGTCCAATCCCTTTGCGGCCAAAGCCATCCCTTCCCTGGATGAAAGCTTCGTGGTGATTCATTTCCGCAACCTGAAAAATATCGATTTTCCGTGGCTTCTGGCGATGCTTCAGGGTTCGTTTATCTCACATATGAACACGCTGGTGGTACCGGGCGGAAAAATGGGGCTGGCGATGGAGCTGATTATGGCGCCGCTGGTTGAACGGCTGATGGAAGGCAAGAAAATAAGCTAGCTGCGATCGCCCCGGCGGCAACATAACCTACCGGGGTCGGTTCCGTTTATCCTTCGATCACTTCATAAGAGTGAGTAATGTTTACCGCCTTCTCAAGCATCAGCGCCACCGAGCAGTATTTTTCCGCCGACAGGTCAACGGCGCGGGAAACGGCCGCGTCTTTCAACTCCTTACCGGTCACGATAAAGTGCAGATTGATATGGGTAAACAGACGCGGCGCCTCTTCGCGACGCTCCGAGGTCAGCTTAACTTCGCAGTTGGTGACGTTATGACGCCCCTTCTGCAAAATGGAAACCACGTCAATCGCGCTGCACCCGCCTGCCGCCATCAGCACCATTTCCATCGGGCTGGGCGCTTTATCCCCGGAATTACCGTCCATCAGAATCTGGTGGCCAGAAGCCGACTCACCGATGAAGGTTAACCCTTCAACCCACTTCACTCGCGCTTGCATAAATTTAACTCCAGGGCTGTAATTTTCCTGACAGATTACGCGTAGATAACAATTCTCGCAACGGAAGGCGACCTGGGTCATGCTGAAGCGAGACACCAGGAGACATGCGGCGAAAGCTATGCTAAAACAGTCTGGATGCTACAGTAATACATTGATGTACTGCATGTATGCAGAGGAGTTCACATTACAGGCTGCAGAACACTTTCAGCCGGATTCCCAGGTATAGGGATTCAATACGATTGCATGCCCGGATGCCGTGTAGTGTCGGCACCCGGAGATAGCTTATAACAGAGGATAACCGCGCATGGTGCTTGGCAAACCGCAAACAGACCCTACCCTTGAATGGTTCTTGTCTCATTGCCACATTCATAAGTACCCATCAAAGAGCACGCTGATCCACCAGGGTGAAAAAGCAGAAACGTTGTACTACATCGTTAAGGGCTCCGTGGCTGTACTCATCAAGGATGAAGAAGGTAAAGAGATGATCCTCTCTTACCTCAACCAGGGCGATTTCATCGGTGAATTAGGCCTGTTTGAAGAAGGTCAGGAGCGTAGCGCCTGGGTACGTGCGAAAACCGCATGTGAAGTGGCCGAAATCTCCTACAAAAAATTCCGTCAGCTGATCCAGGTTAACCCGGATATCCTGATGCGTCTCTCTTCGCAGATGGCGCGCCGTCTGCAGGTTACGTCGGAAAAAGTGGGCAACCTCGCTTTCCTCGACGTGACTGGTCGTATCGCCCAGACGCTGCTGAACCTGGCAAAACAGCCGGATGCGATGACCCACCCGGACGGTATGCAAATTAAAATTACCCGCCAGGAAATCGGTCAGATTGTCGGATGCTCTCGCGAAACCGTTGGCCGCATCCTGAAAATGCTGGAAGATCAAAACCTGATCTCGGCACACGGTAAAACTATCGTCGTCTACGGTACCCGTTAAGTCGGTAAAACGGCGTATTGCCTGACAATACGCCGTTTTTGTTTTTCCCTCATGTGGCGCAGGCTGATTTACCACCCGGAAGTCAACTATGCACTGCGGCAAACGCTGGTGTTGTGTCTGCCGGTTGCGATAGGGCTTCTGTTCGGTCATCTACAGCAGGGTCTGCTGTTTTCTCTTGTTCCCGCCTGCTGCAACGTTGCCGGGCTGGATACACCGCATAAGCGTTTCTTTAAACGCCTGATTATCGGCGGCTGCCTGTTTGCCGGCAGTAGCCTGATCGTTCAACTCCTTCTGCAGCGAGAAATACCTTTGCCGCTGATCCTCACGGGTCTGGCGCTCATCCTCGGCGTCACGGCCGAAATCAGCTCGCTGCACGCAAGGCTGCTGCCCGCCTCGCTTATCGCGGCTATATTTACGCTCAGTCTCGCGGGCAACATGCCGATTTGGGAGCCGCTGCTAATCTACGCGCTCGGGACGTTATGGTATGGCGTTTTTAACTGGATCTGGTTCTGGCTATGGCGCGAACAGCCGCTGCGCGAATCCTTAAGTCTGCTGTATCGCGAGCTGGCCAATTATTGCGAGGCCAAATACAGTCTGCTTACCCAGCATACGGACCCCTCAACATCGTTGCCGCCGCTGCTTAATCGACAGCAAAAGGTGGTAGATCTGATAACCCAGTGCTATCAGCAGATGCATATGCTGGCAGCCAATCAGCGCAGCGATCATAAACGCCTGCTGCGCGCATTCCAGGTTGGACTGGACCTGCAGGAGCATATTTCCGTCAGCCTTCATCAGCCGGAAGAGGTGCAAAAACTGGTGGAGCGCAGCCATGCGGAAGCGGTGATTCGCTGGAACGCGCAAACCGTTGCCGCCCGCCTGCGGGTGCTGGCGGACGATCTCCTTTACCACCGTTATCCTCAGCGCTTTCAGATGGATAAACAGATCGGTGCGCTGGAAAAAATCGCCTGGCAGCATTCCGATAACCCGGTCGGGCAGTTTTGCGCCTGGCATTTCAGCCGTATTGCCCGGGTTCTGCCCACCCAGCGGCCGCTGTACGCGCGTAACCTGATGGCGGATAAAACCCGTCGCCTGCCGCTGCTGCCTGCCCTGAAAAACTATCTGTCGCTTAAGTCGCCGGCCTTACGAAATGCGGCGCGTATCAGCGTGATGCTGAGCGTCGCCAGCCTGATGGGCAGCGCGCTGAACCTGCCAAAACCCTACTGGATCCTGATGACGGTTCTGTTCGTGACGCAAAACGGCTACGGCGCCACCCGAGTACGCATCGTCCACCGGGCTGCAGGAACCATTGCCGGGCTGGTCATTGCCGGACTGACGCTGCACTTTCACGTCCCTGAAGGCTATACGCTGACCGCGATGCTCTTTATCACGCTGTTAAGCTATCTGATTATCCGCAAGAACTACGGCTGGGCGATGGTCGGATTTACGGTAACGGCAGTGTATACCCTGCAGCTACTCACCCTGAACGGAGAACAGTTTATCGTTGCCAGGCTGATTGATACGCTGATTGGCTGCCTGATCGCCTTCGGGGGTATGGTCTGGCTATGGCCGCAATGGCAAAGCGGCCTGCTGCGCAAAAATGCCCACGATGCGCTGGAAGCCGATCAGGATGCTATCAGGCTGATCCTCAGCGACGACCATCAGGCCCCGGCGCTGGCCTATCAGCGAATGCGCGTCAACCAGGCGCATAACGCGCTGTTTAACTCGCTGAATCAGGCAATGCAGGAACCCGGTTTTAACTCGCACTATCTGGAAGATATGAAGCTGTGGGTTACCCACAGCCAGTTTATTGTCGAGCATATCAACGCCATGACCACCCTGGCGCGCGAGCACAATATGCTCACGCCAGATCTGGCGCAACGTTATCTGGAGTCCTGCGAGATTGCGCTCCAGCGCTGCCAGCAGCGGCTGGATTCCGATGGGCCGGGCAGCGCAGGAGATGTGAATATCATGGAGGCGCAGGATGCTGAGGTTCCTCGCGGCCCGCTCAGTACAATGGAGCAGCATCTGCAGCGCATCCTCGGGCATCTGAACACCATGCACACGATTTCATCGGTGGCATGGCGTCAGCGTCCGCATCATGGCATCTGGCTGCGCGCCACTAAGCGCTGAGCACCCGCTCAACAGCCTGGGCAAAGCGCGTCATGCCTTCAGCAATATCGCTATCATCAATCACCAGCGACGGTACAAAGCGCATCACGTCCGGTCCGGCATTGAGCACCATGACGCCAGCCTCTGCGGCGGCGTATAGGAAATCGCGCGCCTTCCCGTGATACTGCGGCTTAAGCTCGGCGCCGATAAGCAGCCCCATGCCGCGGATATCGCTGAACAGATCGAACCGCGCGTCAATTTGCTGAAGGTGCTCAACAAACAGCTCGCGCTTCGCGGTGACGCCGTCCAGCACTTCCGGTGTGTTAATCAGATCGAACGCCGCTCCGCCCACCGCGCAGGCCAGGGGGTTACCGCCGTAGGTCGAACCATGAGAACCGGCGTGGAACGCGCTGGCGATGTCATGGGTGGTCAGCATCGCGCTGATAGGGAAACCGCCGCCCAGCGCCTTAGCGCTGGTCAGAATATCCGGCGTTACGCCATAGTGCATATAAGCAAACAGCGAGCCCGTGCGCCCCATACCGCACTGAACTTCATCAAAGACCAGCAAAGCCTGATGCTGGTCGCACAGATCGCGCAAGCCTTGCAGAAATTCCGGCGTCGCTGCGGTCACGCCGCCTTCTCCCTGAATCGGCTCGACCACCACCGCGCAGGTATGATCGTCCATCACGGCTTTCACCGCGTGTAAATCGTTAAACGGCACGTGAACGATATCGGCCGGTTTAGGCCCAAAGCCATCGGAATATTTCGGCTGCCCGCCGACGGAGACGGTAAACAGCGATCGACCGTGGAATGCGTTATGGAAGGCGATAATTTTGGTTTTGTACGGACTATGGCGAGTGACGGTATAGTGGCGCGCCAGCTTAAAAGCCGTTTCGTTGGCTTCGGTTCCGGAGTTCATAAACACGACGCGATCGGCGAACGTCGCATCAACCAGCTTACGCCCCAGGCGCAGGGCCGGTTCGTTGGTAAAAACGTTGCTGGTATGCCACAGCTTTTCACCCTGTTCATGGAGTGCCGCCACCAGCGCCGGATGGCAATGTCCGAGCGCAGTCACGGCAATACCCCCGGCGAAATCAACGTACTCTTTCCCCTGCTGATCCCATACCCGGCTTCCTTTGCCCTTCACCGGAATAAACTCCGCCGGTGCATAAATTGGCAAAATAACCTCATCGAATGTCGCGCGGGTGATCGCCGGTTGTTCAGTTGCCATGTCGTGCCCATCCCTCTTCGTTATGCGATAGTGATTATGATAATCTAATCACAAAATATGCATAAAAAATCAACCCATGGCAACTACAAATCACCGATTGAAGAAGTTTGCCAGCAGCTGGTGGCCCTGTTCGCTGAGAATGCTCTCCGGATGAAATTGCACGCCCTCAAGGTCGAATTCGCGGTGGCGAATGCCCATAATCTCCCCCTCCTCGCTGCGGGCGGTCACCTCAAAGCATTCAGGCAGCGTTAGCGGGTCAATCAGCAGGGAGTGGTAGCGGGTCACGGTTAGCGGATTATTGAGGCCACGAAATACCCCCTGGCCACGATGGCTAATGGGGGACGTTTTCCCGTGCATGACTTTGGCCGCCCGCACGATCGCGGCGCCGAAAACCTGGGCTATCGCCTGGTGGCCCAGGCAAACGCCTAAGATTGGCGTCTTGCCGGAGAAGTGGCGAATAACCGCCAGCGAAATCCCGGACTCATTCGGCGTGCAGGGCCCCGGCGAAATAACGATTTTCGCGGGCGCCAGCGCAACAATTTCCGCTAACGTCAGCTCGTCATTACGCCTGACCTGCACTTCTGCCCCAAGTTCGCAGAAATACTGGTACAGATTCCAGGTAAAAGAATCGTAGTTATCGATAAGTAGGATCATAGCGGCTCCGGGAACAAAGAACCGCGCTATTCTACTCAGTTTCCGCAGCTTCGCTTACCACTTTACGAAATATCGTCTGCAGTGGAGAAAGGTCGCCCATTGCGCCACTCTGGTTGGCCTGGTTCCATACATCGACGGCAATATCACGCCAGTCCAGCGTATAGCCAGCATGAATAGCCAGTTGTTCAAAGAAAATGCGTTGCGCCAGGCCGTTGCCGATTCGGAAAGGATGCAGGACGTTAATTTCGCAGTAGTAATGAGCGAGACGTTCAATGAATTTATCCTGAGCAAGCCCCACCAGATAGCCTTCCTCTTCCAGGGCCTGAAAGAGCGTGTTCCCCTCTTTTTCGATATAGGCGAAATGACAGAAACGGGTGTCGCCCTGATAGATATCCACTTCACGCAGTTGTCCCGCCCAGTCGAAAATATCCTGATAGAGCTGGCGATGAATCGCGCAGAGATGAGGCAAGCCGCGCACCAGTGGCCCGAGTTCGATGGTTGCCGCGCGTAGCGCGGTCAGCTCCCACGCCGCCTGCTCAAGGCGCTGTGCCTGGCGGATACCTAAACGGTTACGCATGACCTGCAGACCGGAGTAAAGATAAGGATCCCGGCCCTCACCAAATTTATCGCTCATAGTGGCTCCTTAACGCCGCAATACGCGCCAGGGCTTCTTCGGGAGTAAGGTTGATTAGCGGAATATCGACGCCCTCCAGCCGCCGGCTGGCCTGAAAATTCACGTTGCGTCGATCCTCCCAGAGTCGGGATTTCTGTTTTTCGGTGAGCTTTTTCATTTAACACCTCCCTGACATGTCCGCAGTAGCCACAAGTATAAGCGGCAAAAAGCGATTTCGCAGGGAAGCGGGGAATGCGCGGGTGAGCGTTACCCACGCAATTAAGATTACGGCAGTACTTTTGCGGAAAGAATAACGATAGGTTTGGACGGAACATTTTGATACGGCCCAACGTTGTGAGTCGGCACCTGAGAAATTTTATCCGCGACGTCCATGCCTTTGACTACTTTACCAAACACCGCATAGCCGAAATCACGCTGGCCATGATCGAGGAAGGCGTTATCCGCAATATTGATAAAGAACTGGCTGGTTGCGCTGTCCTGATCGGCAGTACGCGCCATGGCGATGGTGCCGCGCGTATTGCGCAGACCGTTGTCGGCTTCATTTTTAATCGGCGGATTAGGCTGTTTCTGCTGCATCTGTTCGTTAAAGCCGCCGCCCTGCACCATAAAGCCCGGGATCACACGGTGAAAAGTGGTGTTGTTATAAAAACCGCTGTTCACGTACTTGAGGAAGTTATCAACCGAGATGGGCGCTTTCTGGCTATTCAGCTCAAGCTCAATATTGCCCGCAGACGTGGTCAGCAACACATGAGGATCCCCCTTTGCCGCCATGGCCGGGGAAAATGCTGAAATGGCGAAAACGGCAGCCACCGCCGCGAGAGTTGATTTGAGCATGGAAATTCCTTAACGGAGCAGAATAAAAACCGAGTGCTTTGATTCTAAAGAGCCTTTGCATCCTGGGCTAGCCTTTTACCTAATTTTACTTAGCTGAAACACTTGTAACGATGGGTCAGGCGCTCCGCCAAATAATCAAATGTGATACAAGTCACACTAACAATTGCAAAAAACTATAAATTTCAGAATAAACGTTTGCTTGAATCACGCTAACGCATAAAATCTGTCCGCCCGGCGCAGAGTCAACGCGCTTTACATTTCTATTCACAGGCCTGTCATGACTAACAGCAATCGTATCAAGCTCACATGGATCAGCTTCTTCTCCTACGCCCTGACCGGCGCGTTGGTGATTGTCACCGGGATGGTGATGGGAAACATCGCAGATTATTTTCATCTGCCCGTCTCCAGCATGAGCAACACCTTTACCTTTCTTAATGCCGGTATCCTGATCTCTATCTTCCTGAACGCCTGGCTGATGGAAATTGTTCCGCTGAAAACGCAACTGCGCTTTGGCTTTATCCTGATGGTTCTGGCCGTCGCCGGTTTGATGTTCAGCCATAGCCTGGCGCTGTTTTCCGCCTCGATGTTCGTGCTTGGGCTGGTCAGCGGGATCACCATGTCGATTGGTACCTTCTTGATTACCCATATGTACGAAGGTCGTCAGCGCGGCGCGCGGCTGCTGTTCACCGACTCCTTCTTCAGCATGGCGGGGATGATCTTCCCGATGCTGGCCGCCTATCTGCTGGCGCGCAGCATCGAATGGTACTGGGTTTATGCCTGCATCGGCCTGGTCTACGTCGCTATTTTCATTCTGACCTTCGGCTGTGAATTCCCGGTCCTGGGCAAAAAAGCCCTGCAGGATAGCCAGCTGGTCGTGAAAGAAAAATGGGGTATCGGCGTGCTGTTTCTTTCCATCGCCGCCCTGTGCTACATCCTCGGCCAGTTGGGGTTCATCTCCTGGGTACCGGAATACGCCAAAGGCCTGGGCATGAGCCTTGGCGATGCGGGTAAGCTGGTAAGCGATTTCTGGATGTCGTACATGATCGGCATGTGGTCATTCAGCTTCATCCTGCGCTTCTTTGACCTGCAGCGTATCCTGACCGTGCTGGCGGGCGTGGCGACGGTGCTGATGTATCTGTTTATTAACGGTTCGCCGGAGCATATGCCGTGGTTTATTCTCACCCTCGGCTTCTTCTCCAGCGCCATCTATACGTCGATCATCACCCTGGGGTCACTGCAAACTAAAGTGTCTTCGCCTAAGCTGGTGAACTTCATCCTGACCTGCGGCACCGTGGGTACCATGCTGACTTTCGTCGTTACCGGCCCTATCGTTGCCGCCAGCGGACCGTTGGCAGCGCTGCATACCGCTAACGGCCTCTATGCCGTGGTCTTTGTGATGTGTCTGATCCTCGGCTTCGTCTCCCGCCACCGCCAGAACAACGCGGCAGCGGAATCGCACTAAGCCTCAGGCCCCTTTGTTCCGGCAAAGGGGCTATTTCGGGTAAAGAACAGCTCCTCCCCGCCCCGATCCATCTGGACCCAGGTTTGCGCCAGCTGCGTGGTAGCGATAACTCTCCCCTGGCGAATTGACCAACGAACCGGAACCTGACAACGCACAGCCTCAAACCCGTTTTCCGCAGGGAGAATCACCAGATTCGCCGTGTTCCCCGTCGCAATACCGTAATCGCTCAGGCCAAACGTTCGCGCGCTATTTTCCGTCACCAGCTTGAGTCCATCGTTAATCTGCTGATAGCCCATCATCTGACAAACGTGCAGCCCCATGTGCAGCACCTGCAGCATGTTGCCGGTTCCCAGCGGATACCAGGGATCAAAGACATCGTCATGGCCAAAGCAGACGTTAATGCCCGCCGCCATCAGCTCCTTCACGCGCGTGATGCCGCGGCGTTTCGGATAGTCGTCAAACCGTCCCTGAAGGTGAATATTGACCAGCGGGTTAGCCACGAAGTTAATGCCGGACAGTTTCAGCAAACGAAAAAGACGTGATGTATAAGCGCCATTGTAGGAGTGCATCGCGGTGGTATGGCTGGCGGTCACTCTCGGCCCAATCCCCTCTTTTAACGCCAGGGCCGCCACGGTCTCAAGGAATCGCGACTGTTCATCATCGATTTCATCACAGTGGATATCTAAAGGCCGCTGATACTTTTTCGCCAGACGAAAAGCGGTGTGCAGGGACTCCACGCCATATTCGCGAGTGAATTCAAAATGCGGGATGGCGCCCACCACATCGGCGCCCAGCCGCAGGGCTTCTTCCAGCAGAGCCTCACCATTGGGATAGGATAAAATCCCCTCTTGTGGGAAGGCGACAATCTGCAAATCTACCCACGGCGCGACTTCCTGCTTCACCTCCAGCATGGCTTTGAGCGCGGTCAGCGTCGGATCGGAAACGTCGACGTGGGTGCGCACAAACTGAATACCGTTGGCAATTTGCCATTTCAACGTCTTCCAGGCGCGGGCTTTCACGTCTTCATGGCTCAACAGCGCCTTACGCTCCGCCCATCGCTCAATCCCTTCAAACAGGGTACCGGACTGATTCCAGTTCGGCTCGCCGGCGGTCTGGGTCGTATCGAGGTGAATATGCGGTTCAATAAAAGGGGGGATGGCCAGCCCGCCGCGCGCATTCAGCACTTCAAAATTCTCTTTGCGCGCCTCCCCCATAGGGGTGATATCCCCGAAGCGCCCCTTGTCTATCGCTATCTGCCATAACCCTTCGCGATCGGGCAGACGAACGTTCTCAATTAACCAAAGCGGCGCTGCTGTCATATCGATGACTCCCGTAATTGTTGCTGAAATTTTACTCAACCCGCCGTGGGTATCCGTTGCTAATTTTGTACATAAAAAAAGCAATAAGGAAAAGCCAGCGTTTTCCGTCACTTATAAAAATACTGACAAATCATAAACATACCACTTAAGTAGTAGGTAAAGGTGTAATTGATTTGCATCAATAAGTGTCGCGGCTGAATCGTTAAGGTAGGCGGTAATATAAAAGAAATCGAGGCAAAAATGAGCAAAGTCAGACTCGCTATCATTGGTAATGGTATGGTCGGCCACCGCTTTATTGAGGACCTTCTTGATAAATCCGACGCCAGCCTGTTCGATATTACCGTCTTCTGTGAAGAACCCCGTATCGCCTACGACCGCGTACACCTCTCCTCCTACTTCTCTCACCATACCGCCGAAGAGCTCTCTTTGGTACGGGAAGGTTTCTACGAGAAGCACGGCGTTAAGGTACTGGTCGGTGAACGCGCCATTACCATCAACCGCCAGGAGAAGGTCATCCACTCCAGCGCAGGCCGTACCGTTTTCTATGACAAGCTGATTATGGCAACCGGCTCCTATCCGTGGATCCCGCCGATAAAAGGTTCTGAAACTCAGGACTGCTTTGTTTATCGCACTATTGAAGACCTGAACGCTATTGAAGCCTGCGCCCGTCGCAGCAAGCGCGGCGCCGTCGTCGGCGGCGGTCTGTTAGGCCTGGAAGCCGCTGGGGCGCTAAAAAACCTCGGCGTTGAAACCCACGTCATTGAATTCGCCCCCATGCTGATGGCGGAACAGCTGGATCAGATGGGCGGCGAACAGCTGCGCCGTAAGATTGAAAGCATGGGCGTGCGGGTGCACACCAGCAAAAATACCAAAGAGATTGTCCAGGAAGGACGCGAAGCGCGTAAAACCATGCGTTTTGCCGACGGCAGCGAGCTGGAAGTTGACTTCATCGTTTTCTCTACCGGTATCCGCCCGCGCGATAAGCTGGCCACCCAGTGCGGTCTGGAAGTCGCTCCACGCGGCGGCATTGTGATCAATGACGCCTGTCAGACTTCTGACCCGGATATCTACGCCATCGGGGAATGTGCCAGCTGGAATAACCGCGTTTATGGCCTGGTCGCCCCGGGCTATAAAATGGCCCAGGTTACCGTTGACCATATCCTGAAAACAGAAAACGCCTTTGAAGGCGCGGATCTGAGCGCCAAGCTAAAGCTGCTGGGCGTTGACGTCGGCGGGATTGGCGACGCTCACGGACGCACGCCAGGCGCGCGCAGCTACGTTTACCTCGACGAAAGCAAAGAGGTCTACAAACGCCTCATCGTGAGTGAAGATAATAAAACTCTGCTCGGTGCGGTGCTGGTGGGCGACACCAGCGATTACGGCAATCTGCTGCAGCTGGTGCTCAATGCGATCGAACTGCCGGAAAACCCGGACTCGCTGATCCTCCCGGCGCATGCGGGCAGCGGTAAGCCGTCAATTGGCGTGGATAAACTGCCGGACAGCGCACAAATTTGCTCCTGCTTTGACGTCACCAAAGGCGCATTGATTGCCGCTATTAATAAAGGCTGCCACACCGTGGCGGCGCTGAAAGCAGAAACCAAAGCCGGCACCGGCTGCGGCGGCTGTATCCCGCTGGTGACTCAGGTTCTCAACGCCGAACTGGCGAAACAGGGCATCGAAGTCAACAATAACCTGTGCGAGCACTTTGCGTACTCCCGTCAGGAACTGTTCCACCTCATCCGCGTGGAAGGCATCAAAACCTTTGAAGAGCTGCTGGCAAAACACGGTAAAGGCTACGGCTGTGAGGTTTGTAAACCGACCGTTGGCTCGCTGCTGGCCTCCTGCTGGAACGAATATATTCTGAAACCGCAGCACACCCCGCTGCAGGATACCAACGACAACTTCCTGGCCAATATCCAGAAAGACGGCACCTACTCCGTTGTTCCCCGCTCTGCCGGCGGTGAAATCACCCCGGAAGGGCTGGTGGCGGTGGGCCGCATCGCTCGTGAATTTAACCTGTATACCAAGATCACCGGCTCCCAACGTATCGGCCTGTTTGGCGCACAAAAAGACGATCTGCCAGAAATCTGGCGTCAGCTGATCGACGCGGGCTTCGAAACCGGTCACGCATACGCTAAGGCGCTGCGAATGGCGAAAACCTGCGTAGGCAGCACCTGGTGCCGCTACGGCGTGGGCGATAGCGTCGGCTTCGGCGTAGAGCTGGAAAACCGCTACAAAGGCATCCGTACGCCGCACAAAATGAAGTTTGGCGTCTCGGGCTGTACCCGCGAATGCGCGGAAGCTCAGGGTAAAGACGTCGGCATCATCGCCACGGAGAAAGGCTGGAACCTTTACGTCTGCGGTAACGGCGGTATGAAACCCCGCCACGCGGATCTGCTCGCAGCGGATCTGGATCGCGAAACATTAATGAAATATCTCGACCGCTTCATGATGTTCTATATCCGTACCGCCGACAAACTGACCCGTACCGCACCGTGGTTAGATAACCTGGAAGGCGGCATCGATTATCTGAAGTCGGTCATCATCGACGACAAGCTGGGACTGAACGAGCATCTGGAAGAAGAGATGGCTCGCCTGCGTGCAGCGGTAGTCTGCGAGTGGACAGAAACCGTTAACTCGCCAGCGGCCCAGGTACGCTTCAAACACTTTATCAACAGCGACAAGCGCGACCCTAACGTCCAGGTCGTGCCTGAGCGTGAGCAACATCGCCCGGCCACGCCGTACGAACGTATCCCGGTAACTCTGGTGGAGGAAAACGCATGAGCCAGTGGAAAAATATCTGCAAACTCGATGACATCCTGCCGGAAACCGGCGTCTGCGCGCTGTTAGGCGATAAACAAGTGGCGATTTTCCGCCCGTATCACGGTGACCAGGTGTTTGCGATTAGCAATATCGACCCGTTCTTCGAGTCCAGCGTCCTCTCTCGCGGCCTGATCGCCGAGCATCAGGGCGAGCTGTGGGTGGCCAGCCCGCTGAAAAAGCAGCGCTTCCGCCTGCGTGACGGCCTGTGTATGGAAGATGAAAGCCATTCGGTGGCGCACTATGAAGCCCGAGTGAAAGACGGCATCGTGCAATTACGCGGTTAAGCAATTTAAGGGAGGCACAACGCCTCCCTTTTTTTTAAATTTTTTACCTTCAATTGATGACACAACATCATCTGTGCTGCGTCGCGAAGGCTGCCAACCAGGAAGCAGCGCAAAGGATGAGGTGTTAAAGGAAATCCTATGTTTACGGACACAATAAACAAGTGCGCGGCCAACGCCGCCCGCATTGCGCGCCTTTCGGCCAATAATCCAATCAGCTTCTGGGTCAGCTCAATGATGGCGGGAGCCTATGTCGGCCTCGGCATCATTCTTATTTTTACCCTCGGCAACCTGCTCGATCCTGCGGTCCGCCCGCTGGTGATGGGCGCCACCTTTGGCATTGCGTTAACGCTGGTGATTATCGCCGGCTCTGAATTGTTCACCGGCCACACCATGTTCCTTACGCTGGGCGTGAAAGCGGGCACCATCAGCCGGAGTCAGATGTGGGCGATTCTGCCCCAGACCTGGATGGGTAATCTGCTGGGTTCGGTTTTCGTGGCGCTGCTGTATTGCTGGGGTAGCGGCAGCCTGCTGCCGGTCGATAGCAGCCTCGTGCATACCGTCGCGCTGGCAAAAACCAGCCAATCCGCGATGGCGCTCTTTTTCAAAGGCGCGCTGTGTAACTGGCTGGTGTGTCTGGCGATCTGGATGGCGATTCGTACCGAGGGCGCGGCCAAATTTATCGCCATCTGGTGGTGTCTACTGGCGTTTATCGCGTCCGGCTATGAGCACTCCGTCGCCAACATGACGCTTTTTGCCCTCTCCTGGTTTGGCCATCACAGCGATGCGTATACCCTTGCGGGAATAGGTCACAATTTGTTATGGGTAACACTCGGCAATACTTTGTCCGGTGTCGTATTTATGGGATTGGGTTATTGGTATGCTACGCCGAAATCGGAGCGCCCCGCCCCGGAAAAAACTAACGAGACTGAGAGTCTGGCTCAGTAGGCGTAATCGGTGAAGGCAGGTTGAACGCGGACAGCGCGAAACAACCGGAACGTACACGTAGTACGTGAGGATGATTCGCTACGCTCACCCTTCGGGCCGCCCTAAAGGGCGTTCAAAACTCGATGAATTTTGTGTGAGCACTGCCCAGGTTCAACCTGACAAATAAAATAGCCTGATAGCCAGATTCTAAGGCTGCTGCCAATAATTAAGAGGGAATGTCGTGGACCATTTGCCTATATTTTGCCAATTACGCGATCGTGACTGTTTGTTAGTCGGCGGCGGCGATGTGGCTGAACGTAAAGCTCGCCTGTTACTGGACGCTGGCGCCAGATTGACGGTTAATGCCCTGGATTTTGTGCCGCAATTCCAGGTATGGGCCGATGCAAACATGCTAACCCTGGTCCAGGGCGAGTTTAATCCTGCGCTGCTGGATAACTGCTGGCTGGCCATCGCTGCTACCGATAACGAAGCGGTTAATCAACAGGTCAGCGAATCAGCGGAAGAAAGGCGAATATTTTGCAACGTGGTCGATGCGCCTCAGCAAGCCAGCTTTATTATGCCGTCGATTATCGACCGTTCACCGCTGATGGTTGCCGTCTCTTCCGGCGGCACCTCGCCGGTGCTGGCGCGCCTGCTGCGCGAAAAGCTCGAGTCGGTTCTGCCATTACATTTAGGCCAGCTGGCCCACTATGCAGGTCAGCTGCGTTCAAGGGTGAAGAAGCAGTTTGCCACCGTCGGCGAGCGCCGACGCTTCTGGGAGAAGCTGTTTGTTAACGACAGGCTGGCGCAGTCGCTGGCCAACGAGGACCGCCAGGCCGTCGCGGACGCTACGGAGCAGCTGCTGACCGAGCCGCTGGATCATCGCGGCGAAGTAGTGCTGGTAGGCGCAGGTCCTGGCGACGCCGGACTGCTGACCCTCAAAGGCCTTCAGCAAATACAGCAGGCCGATGTAGTGGTTTATGACCGCCTGGTCTCCGACGACATCATGAATCTGGTGCGCCGCGATGCCGATCGGGTCTTCGTGGGAAAACGCTCGGGCTACCACTGCGTACCGCAGGAAGAGATTAACCAGATTCTGCTGCGCGAAGCCCAGGGTGGAAAACGCGTTGTTCGCCTGAAAGGTGGCGATCCGTTTATCTTTGGTCGCGGCGGCGAAGAGCTGGAAACTTTGTGTCATGCGGGTATTCCTTTCTCGGTAGTACCGGGAATTACCGCGGCCTCTGGCTGTTCCGCCTACTCCGGCATCCCCCTGACTCACCGGGATTTTGCCCAGGGCGTGCGCCTGGTCACCGGCCACCTTAAGACCGGCGGCGAACTGGACTGGGAAAACCTGGCGGTAGAGAAACAGACCCTGGTGTTCTACATGGGCCTGAACCAGGCTCCGGCGATCCGGGAAAAACTGATTGCCCACGGCATGGCGGCGGATATGCCCGCTGCCATCGTTGAGAACGGCACGGCGATAACCCAGAAGGTGGTCACCGGTACGTTAGAACAGCTGGATATTCTGGCGAAGCAAATGGCCAGCCCCGCGCTGATTATTGTCGGTCGCGTTGTCGGCCTGCGCGACAAGCTGAACTGGTTCTCAAATCACTAATCTTCCTGGCCCACTATTACCATTAATATTGGGCCATATTTTCTTTCAACATAATCTTGCCGCAAATATATTCCATAATATTTAAAAAGCAATTAAGTTAATTTAATCCTTGGAAATTTGACACCCAAAATAAAATCCTATTAAATCAAAAATAAGAAATGACTCAAAAGCCGTTTCTTATTAGCAATGGAAAGTCAAATATATTATATATCATACAACAGGGATTATCTTATGAAAAACATGCTCAGGTTCGCTGCATTAGCGGCAGTTCTCACGTCGCTCACTGCCTGCACCGGCCACATTGAAAACAAAAATAAAACATGCAGTTATGACTATCTCCTTCATCCTGCAATTTCTATTTCCAAGATGATAGGCGGCTGTGGACCCGCAGCAGATCAGAAATAAAATATCAGGTCGGATTATTCCGGCCTTTTTATATGCGGCCTAAAAACCAGTACAATTAAGAAAGTCATGATTGTGTATGAGCGATACGAATAATGACATTTCGGGCTCGCTGCTTTCCGGCCAATCAACGAGTGCTCCTCGCTAATAAATGCAGAGCGTTTACAGAACCACTGCATCATATGGCATCAGCGATTACCAATGAAAAAGCCGGATGTTTTGCACCCGGCTTTTATTGCTCAACCACCTAACCCATCAGGGTTTGGCGACGAAACCAATCGCTTCGTAAACCGCTTTCAGGGTCACGGAAGCGCGAGCGCTGGCTTTCTCTGCGCCCTCTTTCATGACCTGATTAAGGAAGGCTTCATCACTGCGGAATCGGTGATAGCGCTCCTGCAGTTCGGTCAGCATACCGGAAACGGCTTCTGCCACCTCACCCTTCAGATGACCATACATTTTGCCTTCAAAATGCTGCTCCAGCTCTGGAATGCTCTGACCGGTAACCGCAGAGAGAATATCCAGCAGGTTGGAAACGCCCGCTTTGTTCTGGATGTCGTAGCGAACAACCGGCGGCTCGTCGGAGTCGGTGACCGCGCGTTTGATCTTCTTCACTACCGATTTCGGGTCTTCCAGCAGACCGATAACGTTGTTGCGGTTATCATCTGACTTGGACATCTTTTTGGTCGGCTCCAGCAGCGACATCACGCGCGCGCCGGATTTGGGAATAAACGGTTCCGGAACTTTAAACACGTCGCCATAGATAGCGTTGAAACGCTGGGCGACATCGCGGCTCAGTTCCAGGTGCTGCTTCTGGTCTTCGCCAACCGGGACCTGGTTAGTCTGATACAGCAGAATGTCGGCAGCCATCAATACCGGATAGTCAAACAGACCGGCGTTAATGTTTTCCGCATAGCGCGATGACTTGTCTTTAAACTGGGTCATACGGCTCAGTTCGCCGAAATAGGTGTAGCAGTTCAGCGCCCAGCCCAGCTGCGCATGCTCAGGCACGTGGGACTGAACAAAAATGGTGCTTTTTTTCGGGTCGATACCGCACGCCAGATACAGCGCAAGCGTATCCAGCGTCGCCTTACGCAGCTGCTGCGGATCCTGACGGACGGTAATCGCGTGCTGGTCAACGATGCAGTAAATGCAGTGGTAATCGTCCTGCATGTTTACCCACTGACGCAGCGCACCCATATAGTTGCCAATGGTCAATTCACCTGAGGGCTGTGCGCCACTAAAAACGATGGGCTTGGTCATTTTTTATTCCTGATTTTCACTGTACGGTAGCCCGAAAGCGGGCAAGAGTTCATTAAATTGGTCAAAGATATAATCCGGCTCACTCAACGAAATCGGCTCGCCGTAGTTGTAGCCGTAGGTCAATCCGATAGAGCAGCAGCCGGCGGCCTTCGCGGCCTGAATATCATTGCGCGAGTCGCCAACGAACAGCAGCTCTGCGGGCGCCAGCCCCAGTTTCTCCGCGACCATCAGCAGCGGTTCCGGGTGCGGTTTTTTGTTTTTTACGTCATCGCCGCCGATAACAACGGTAAAATATTTGGCGATATCCAGCGACGACAGAATTGGCGCGACAAACGGCGTTGGCTTATTGGTCACCAGCGCCAGCGGCAGGCCTTTTGCGTGCAGCGCGCCCAGCGTATCGGCAACGGCAGGAAACAAAAAGCTCCCCTCTTCCGCCACTTCGCCATAGTAGCGATCGAACAACTTGCGCAAAATGGCCTGTTGCTCAGCCTGCGGGATATCATCATGATCGACGGAAGGTTTGCCCTGCGCCGCTCTGAGCGTCGCGCGCTCCTGACGAGCCCAGGTCAGGGCCCGCTGGATGAGTACGTCAGCGCCGTTACCAATCCAGGTCACGACTCGCTCTTCGCCCGCCATCGGGAGTTCCAGCGCATACAGGGCGTTATCAACGGCAGCGGTCAATCCCGGCGCGCTGTCCACCAGCGTTCCGTCGAGATCAAACGCCACACCGCGAATGTTGTGTAACTTATCCATGGCTAACCTTTGCTAATTCACTACGCATTTGTTCAACGACTTTTTTGTAGTCCGGCTGATCGAAAATAGCCGAGCCAGCAACAAACATATCCGCACCGGCAGCAGCAATCTCAGCGATATTGCTCACTTTTACACCGCCATCCACTTCCAGACGGATGTCGTAGCCGGATTCATCAATGCGACGACGAACTTCACGCAGTTTATCCAGGGTATGCGGAATAAAGGACTGACCACCAAAGCCAGGGTTGACGGACATCAACAGAATGACATCCAGCTTATCCATCACGTAATCGAGGTAGCTCAGGGAGGTCGCCGGGTTAAATACCAGGCCGGCTTTACAGCCGTGCTCTTTGATAAGCTGCAGCGTACGGTCAACGTGTTCGGAAGCTTCCGGATGGAAAGTAATGATGCTGGCGCCCGCGGCGGCAAAATCAGGGATGATGCGGTCAACCGGCTTGACCATCAAATGCACATCAATCGGCGCGGTGATACCGTAATTTCGCAGTGATTTCAGCACCATCGGACCAATGGTCAGATTCGGCACGTAGTGGTTGTCCATCACGTCAAAGTGCACAACATCCGCACCCGCAGCCAACGCATTGGCGGTATCCTCGCCCAGACGGGCAAAATCAGCCGACAGAATCGAAGGGGCAATCAAATACTGCTTCATCCGCATCTCCTTGAAATTTATTTGGTCTTGGGCGGACGGTACAGAGCCAGAAGCTCGTCCACCTTCTTACGTGTACCACCGTTACTGCTGATGCTGCGTCGAACCTTCACAATATGCGTCTCAGCGGCGTTTTTATACCACTCCTGAGTGAGCGGCGTGCGATGGTTGGAAATCAGCACTGGAATACGCTTTTTCATCAGCGATTCCGCTTTTTTAGCCAGCAGCTCCTGCTGCTCCTGGCTAAAGCTATTCGTATGATAGGCCGTGAAGTTAGCCGTTGACGACAGCGGCGCATAGGGCGGATCGCAGTAAACAACGGAACGGTGATCTGCCCGCTTCATGCACTCTTCATAAGATTCACAATGAAACTCGGCATGCTGCGCCTTCTCCGCGAAATGATACAGTTCAGCTTCGGGAAAATAGGGCTTTTTATAACGGCCAAAGGGTACGTTGAACTCCCCGCGCAGGTTGTAGCGACACAGACCATTGTAGCCATGACGGTTCAGATACAGGAACAGCACCGCGCGGCGCAGCGGCTCCTGGCTCTGGTTAAACTCGTCGCGAAACAGATAATACTGTTCAGCAACGTTGTTCTCAGGCGTAAACATCTCTCGCGCCGCCGCAACGTACTCATCGGTTTGCAGTTTGACGATGTTATACAGATCGATCAAATCACTATTGATATCAGCGAGGATATAACGAGAAAAGTCGGTATTAAGAAATACCGACCCGGCGCCCACGAAAGGCTCAATCAAGCAGTCGCCCTGCGGCAAGTGCTTTTTAATATCATCAAGCAGGGGGTATTTGCCCCCTGCCCATTTCAGAAAAGCGCGATTCTTTTTCATGCTGCCTAACTAATTACACATTCTCCGGCTGTGGAGAAAGCTCCGACAGCATCCAGCGCTTCAGACTACACTGCGGCATTATTTCAGGTCAGACTGAACCTGATGCAGCGGTTTTGCCCACGGATTTTTCGCCTGTACATCTGCTGGCAGCGTAGCAACGGCACGTTTCGCTTCATCTTTTGAAGCGTAAATACCGCTCACCAGCACATACCAGGGCTGACCGTTACGCGTAGTCTCGTAGACAACATATTTCTCCAGCTTCTCTTTCTTCGCCCAACTGTTAAGGTTGTTGTAGTTAGAAGAGCTGCTGAGCTGCAGCGTATAGTGGCCGGACGGCGCAGACTTCATCGAACCAACATCACCAGCGCTTTTACCCGTAGTCGCCGCTGTTGCTGCCGGAGCGGCAGCTGCAGTCGCAGCCGGAGCAGTAGATGCTGTCGCGGTGGTCGCCGCAGGAGCGGTAGTCGCAGCCGGTTTAGCCTGTGCGGTAGCGGTAGGCTTAGTGGTCGGCTGAGTTTTTGCCGGGGCCGTAGCTGCGACGCTTTCTGTACGCTTAGGCTGAACCGGAACCTGTTTCGGCTGCGTCGGCGCTTTCGCCGTGGCCTGCGGTTTTGGTTCGATAACCGTATGCTTACGCTCAGCCGGACGCGGCGCTGCCGCCGTCTGACGCTCGGTAGTGGCCTGACGCGGGGCGGCGCCATTGCGCAGCGGCGCAACGGTAGCAGGTTCTGTAGGCAGAGTAGAGTTGGCTACCGCGCTATCAATTTGCCCCTGCTGCTGGGTCAGCGCGTTATTCAGGTCACCCTGAACCTCAACGCGCTGCTGCCCTTGTGGTTCAGCCGTCGCCTGCCCTTGAGTCGGGTTAGACGCGATGGGCGGCAGAGAGACATCCTGCGATTGCGCGTTGTTTGCCGCAGAGGAGTCCTGGGCCGCTGGCTGGGTATTATTGTCCTGATCTCCGGACAAGTTGATGCTCTTCTCGCCGGAAGCGGTTTGCTCGTTGGATGAGGATGGTGATTTCAGCGCGGAACCAACGCCAACGATCAGCAGCAGCAGAACGAGGATGCCCACGCCCATCATGATGTACTGACGGGAGGCCGGTTTTGCCGGCGCTTTCTTACGCTTACGCGGACGACGCTCAACCTGACGCTCTTCGTCATCGCCTTCGTCAGACTCTACTTCTTCTTCGTACTCTTCATACTGCTCTTCATCGCGCTCACGGCGTGCTTTGCTGCCGCGCGTCGGGCGACCATCGTCAGCATCATCAAGATCGACATCATCAAAATTGATTTGCGGATCGGCATCACGCTCTGAAGACTGACGAGAACGACCAGTACGACGATCGCTGCGATCGGCTTTCATATCGTCTTCTGGTTTTAATTCATCCATTTAACACCCCACTAAAAGGCTTATGCTCACGACTATTGCATGTCACCCGAAATGATAACGCCGCGCGAACGCGGCCAGACCTTCTTATTGTTGCGCCTGCTGAGCATCAGCAATCGCGCCAAGAACAACATCATGCGGTACTCCGCCGCGTATCTCGCTCTTCCCTATCGCGAGGGGTAGCACCAGCCGCATCTCGCCTGCCAGTACTTTTTTATCACGCATCATGTGGGGCAAATACGCGTCAGCTGTCATCTCCTGCGGCCCGCACACCGGCAGGCCTGCACGTTGCAGCAGATGGATAATTCGCTGCGTATCCTGCGGATTAAACCGCCCCAAACGCTCGGACGCATGCGCCGCCATCACCATACCGGCAGCAACCGCTTCACCATGTAACCAATTACCGTAGCCCATTTCAGCTTCGATAGCATGACCAAAAGTATGGCCAAGATTGAGTAAAGCACGTAACCCGGTTTCGCGCTCGTCGGCAGCGACAACTTCAGCTTTCAGCTCACAACAGCGACGGATACAGTACGCCATCGCTTTTTCATCCAGCGCCATCAGTGCATCAATATTATTTTCCAGCCAGTCGAAAAATTCGCCGTCAAGAATCACGCCGTACTTGATCACTTCAGCCAGACCGGAAGAGAGCTCACGCTTCGGCAGCGTTTTAAGGCAGTTGAGATCGACAACAACGGAAACTGGCTGCCAGAAGGCGCCAATCATGTTTTTACCGAGAGGGTGGTTGACGGCCGTTTTGCCGCCCACCGAAGAGTCCACCTGCGACAGCAGAGTGGTAGGAACCTGAATAAAGCGCACGCCACGCTGGTAGCTGGCGGCGGCAAATCCGGTTAAATCACCGATCACCCCACCGCCGAGCGCCACTAGCGTCGTGTCGCGGCCGTGTGGTTTTTGCAATAGCGCGGTAAAAACAGTATCCATCACCGCCAGGCTTTTAAACTGCTCGCCGTCGGGAAGAATCACGCTATCGACTTTTACTCCCGCTTGCTCAAGTACGGAGCGTACGGTATCCAGATAAAGCGGCGCCAGCGTTTCATTGGTGACCAGCATAACCTGATCGCCTGATTTCAGTGGCAGGAAGGAAGCTGGATCGTTAAACAAACCAGCCGCGATGGTAATCGGGTAACTACGTTCCCCGAGGGTTACAGTAAGCCTCTCCATAACGCGACGTCCACCTCAGTTGCTTTTACTCTGACGCACTTTATTAAGCCAGAATCAATTGCTTTCCAGCATATGAATAATCTGGTTTGCTACCACTTTCGCGCTTTGATCGTCAGTGCGGATAGTGACATCAGCAATCTCTTCGTACAGTGGATTGCGCTCATCTGCCAACGCTTCCAGAACTTCGCGAGGCGGCGCATCAACTTGTAACAAAGGACGCTTTTTATCGCGCTGCGTACGGGCAAGCTGCTTTTCGATAGTTGTTTCCAGGTACACCACCACGCCGCGGGCGGAGAGACGGTTACGCGTTTCACGGGATTTTACAGAGCCACCGCCGGTTGCCAGCACGATTCCCTGTTTTTCCGTCAACTCATTGATGATTTTTTCTTCACGGTCGCGGAAGCCGTCTTCGCCTTCTACATCAAAGACCCAACCCACATCTGCGCCAGTGCGTTTCTCAATTTCTTGATCGGAATCGTAAAATTCCATGTTGAGCTGTTGGGCTAACTGGCGCCCAATAGTGCTTTTGCCGGCACCCATAGGCCCAACCAGAAAGATATTGCGTTTCTCTGCCATTTTTTCGGTACTACTAAGACTATTCGTTAATGGTAAACCCGCTTCGCAGACACCCAGCGCAGCAGGACATGAACTGAAACCTCATATGCAATAGAGCGAGAGTCAGACTAAAAATTATCTCAATACTCCGGCTGGTTTGGCAACAGAATAAATCACCGGACAAGAAAGGGAGGATTGATGTCGTACCCGACTCTCAAATCGGTACCCCTTGTATGCTAAATCCGTCCTCACGTCAAACACCTGAAACGTGTTTAGCATGAAAAACCCGCTTAATGCACTGCCAGAATACGTGGAGTGATGAAGACAACCAGTTCACGTCGTTCGTTATCCTTGCCGTCGCGGCGAAACAGTTGGCCAAACCAGGGGATGTCGCTAAGGAGAGGAATACCCTCGCGAGAAGTTTTATTTTTTTGCGCAAAGATACCGCCTAAAGCCAGGGTCTCGCCGCTTTTAACCTCTACCTGAGTTTCTATTTCTTGTTTATCAATAGCCAATACTTCGCCATTATCCTGTTTGAGCACCTGGCCCGGCGTATTTTCGCTAATTCTGAGTTTTAAACGTACGCGGTTTTGATGTAACACCGTCGGCGTTACCTCCATCCCCAGCACCGCCTCTTTAAACTCCACAGAGGTTGCGCCGCTTTCGCCGCTGGAGACCTGATAAGGTATCTCGCTTCCTTGCTTAATGCTGGCGGGCTGCATATGCGAAGCCAGCAGTCGAGGGCTGGCGATGATGTCTACCTGCTGCTTCCGCTCAAGCGCGGAGAGCTCCAGCTCCAGAAGCCGCCCGCTGATGCGGCCGATGTTAAACCCGGCCCTTGTACTGGCATCCCCTACCGCCAGGTTGCTGCTCAAGGTGGTTAACTTACCCGAGCCTGGCGGGCTGCTCGCTTCTGCCAGGCTCCATTTAACGCCCAGTTCCCGCAGGCTGGTTTCGCTCATTGAAACGATATGCGCCGCCAGCTCGACCTGACCTACGGGTACATCCATCTCCTGGGCCCATGCTTTTAACGCCGGAAGGTGCCGGGCATCATCTCGAATCAACAGACGGTTGGTTCGCTTATCGACCGTCAGATGTCCGCGAGCGCTCAGCAATTTTTCGCCGGCTTTAGCCAGATCCTCCGCATCAGCATAGCGAAGGGTCACGCTATGCCCCTGCAAAGGGAGATTCTGCAGAAGCTTTGCTCTTTCCGCCTCAAGGTTCATCTGCTGCGCCTTTTGCCACGCCTGGGTGTGTACGTAGAGAACCGAACCTTGCTGAGTAAGGGTCAAACCGGCGCTGTCGATCACCGATCGCAACGCCTGCAGCCAGGGAACCTCATTCAGATGAAGAGATACCGAGCCGCTGACGTCAGGTGCGATCACGAGATTTTTTTGCTTTAGCTCCGCCAACGACTGGAGTACCTGAGCCACCGGGGCATCATCGATGACCAGCGACACGGGAAGATCCTTTTTTGCCGCGTCGCCCATCAGCGGCAGGAGCAGAAAAAGCAGGCTTATCCATCGCATCATTCTTTATTCCCTTTCGCAGCCAGACCCACTGTGCAGGTTCACACCCGGGGCCGGTTAATATGGTTATTTTCTCTGCCGTCAGCAGCGTCACCCGCCAGCCCGCGGGTAAAATCGTCTCCGTCCTCACCCGACGCCACTTCCCGGCGCTATCCTGCAAAATGCCAATAAGCGCCAGCGGGTCGCCGACAGCTCCGCCATAGCGCCACTGGCTAAGCTGCGCCGTCCGGCAGCGATCCACCGGGGGGCGGAACGGATCGCGTTCCACCGCCAGCAGCGGAAGTGGGAACAGCAGCCAGTACCACCATTTAAGGCGCATCTTCCGCCCCCAGATGCAAAGTCAACCGTAGAGCCTGTTTTTCCGGCTGCACAGAGAAAGCCGTAGCTCGCATCCCGCAGCGGGCAAGCCAGGAAAAGAGCGCAGGCACCGCTTGCCAGTCAGCCTCCAGCTGCATCTCGCCCCCGCCGCCCATCGGCCGCCAGGCGATAAGCGCCACCCCAGCCACCGGGAGCTCAATGGGAGAAAATGGCTGGGTCGCTGCGTCATCTATTCCGGCGGCACGTAGCGCGCTCACCAGCGACAGCAGTTTTCGCCACTGCATCTGTATGCGCGGCGAGAGCTCCACTGGCGTTTCTGTCTGGGAAGTCAGCATGAGCCAGCGCCCGATTGCGGCAATCAGAACCAGCAGGAGAGGTATTGCTAACAGACTTTTACGCTCCGCCAGCAAGCGTTCAATGCTCCCCCGCATGTTCGTCCTCTCCAACCATGGAAAAGTGAAATAGCCAGCGCCCTTCGCTATCGCGGTGCGTTTCCCCTGCCTTTGCCGGAAGAAAACCGCTAATGTTTGCCAGCGCCTTTTCCAGCGCGGCTAACCCTTTAAGATTCAACGTTAGCCCGCTCAGCGACAGAGCGTTCTGGCGGTATTCCAGATGGGTTAACCAGGCATCTTCCGGCATACGCGCCGCTATCTCCTGCAGCCTTGGCTGCCACGCGGCGGTTTTTTCGCGCCGCAGGCGGCGCAGGCGCTGTTGCTCCCTGTGCTGTAGCTGCTGACGCATGGTGCGCTCACGCTGCTGTAATGCGCTGTAAAGCTGGTTATCAGCGTTTAGCTTAACGGTTGCCAGCCAGTGAGCGGCCCGTTTGTTGAGCCGTGGGGCAAGCAGCGCCGCAAGCAGGATAAGCAGTAAACCGACGCTCACCAGGCCGCCTATGCGCAGGCGCTGTTTTCGCCGCGTTTCGCGCCAGGGAAGAAAGTTGACGATGTGGCTCATAGCTGGCGCGCTCCCAGCGCCAACCCCAGAGCAACGGTATAGCTGTCGCCGCAGCTCGGCAGAGGCGGCTGCAGGCGATCGATGACGCTCCAGGCGTCAAAGCTCTGCCCGTCGCACGGCGCTGAAGTGCAGAGACGAAATGCTCCGGCGTTTACCCGGGAAACCATGTGGGGAAAAGAGGGAGCGTCGCTGCACAAACAGTATCCCCAGTTCTCGGCGGTTGCCCAAAGCCAGCTCGCTTCGTCGCGCCACGCCAGCCCCTGCGTTTCAACCGGCAGCCAGGGGATAAAAGCGCTAAGCGCGCTGGCATCCGGGACAATCCCCACCACTCTTAACCTGAGGCGGGTTGCCAGCCGGCATAGCGCGTTGACGTCTAAGCGCTGCGCAGCGGTAACCCGCCAGCCATCGACCGCAGCAGATTGGGCATAATCGACGCACAGCGAAGAGGCGGGCATTTCCAGCTGCTGCGCCATGGCGCTGGTTATCCATGTCGCCTGCTCGCTTTCTCTTAATGAAATCTGCGGACGCGGGAGCTGCTTCTGCAGCGTTCGCGCCGCCGGGAAGGCAATGCAGACTTGATGCTGCAAAGGCAGCTCCCGCCGCCAGCTTTGCAACTGGTGGGCCAGCGACTCAACGTCCACTACCATCCCCTGACGCACGGTGCCGGGCATTAATGGGATATTCCACCAGCGGCGCAGCGCCCAGCGTGAGCGCTCATGCAACAACGCGACAATAGCAATATGGTCCTGCTGAATATGCATTCCTATGCGCCAGTTTCTAAAAGCCATGCCTACGATCTCCTTATCAGCCGATATGCTTCGCTATATCAATGCTCCAGGCTTGCCTTTATACTACTGCGCGTTTGTTTATAAACTGCCCAATGAAAACTAAATGAGAAATCTCCGGTGAAGTTCGTAAAGTATCTTTTTATCCTTGCAGTCTGTTGCGTACTGCTGGGAGCAGGCTCGATTTTTGGTCTCTATAAATATATAGAGCCGCAGCTCCCCGACGTCGCAACGCTGAAGGATGTGCGCCTGCAAATCCCGATGCAGGTCTATAGCGCGGATGGCGAGCTGATCGCGCAATATGGCGAAAAACGCCGTATTCCCGTCACGCTGCAGCAAATGCCGCCTGAGCTGATTAAAGCGTTTATCGCCACCGAAGATAGCCGTTTTTATGAGCATCATGGCGTTGACCCTGTCGGGATTTTCCGCGCCGCCAGCGTCGCGATGTTCTCCGGTCACGCCTCGCAGGGCGCCAGTACGATTACCCAACAGCTGGCGCGTAACTTCTTCCTGAGCCCCGAAAAAACGTTGATGCGTAAGGTGAAAGAGGCCTTCCTCGCGATCCGCATCGAGCAGTTACTCAATAAAGATGAAATTCTTGAGCTGTACCTGAACAAAATCTATCTTGGCTATCGCGCCTACGGCGTCGGCGCGGCCGCGCAGGTCTACTTTGGCAAATCCGTCGATCAGCTTACGCTGAGCGAGATGGCGGTGATTGCAGGCCTGCCTAAAGCGCCGTCAACCTTTAACCCGCTCTATTCCATGGATCGTGCAACCGCCCGCCGCAACGTTGTTCTCTCGCGTATGCTGAGCGAAGGCTACATCACGCAGGCGCAGTACGATCAGGCGCGTAGCCAGCCTATTGACGCAAGCTACCATACCCCGGAAATCGCCTTCTCCTCGCCGTATCTCAGCGAAATGGTGCGTCAGGAGATGGTCAGCCGCTACGGCGAGCAGGCTTATGAAGACGGCTATCGTGTCTACACCACCATCACCCGTAAAAATCAGCAGGCAGCCCAGCAGGCGGTGCGGAATAACGTGCTGGATTACGATATGCGCCACGGCTATCGCGGGCCGGAAAAGGTGCTGTGGAAAGTGGGTGAAACGCCGTGGGATAACCAGAAAATCATCGATACCCTGAAAAAAATCCCAGGCTCCGGACCGCTCTCTCCGGCGGTTATCACTTCGGCAAATCCGCAGGAAGCCGTCGCGCTACTGAGCAACGGAACCTCGGTGTCGCTGAATATGGAAGGCGTCCGCTGGGCGCGGCGCTTTATCTCCGATACTCAACAGGGCGCCACGCCGCGTAAGGTGAACGATGTCGTGCAGACCGGACAACAGGTCTGGGTTCGCCAGGTAGGCAACAGCTGGTGGCTGGCGCAGGTGCCGGACGTCAACTCGGCGCTGGTATCGATCAACCCGCAAAACGGGGCGATCATTGCGCTGGTCGGCGGTTTCGATTTCAACCAAAGCAAGTTCAACCGCGCCACTCAAGCGCTGCGTCAGGTTGGCTCTAACATTAAACCGTTCCTCTACACCGCGGCGATGGATAAAGGCCTGACCCTGGCGAGCATGCTCAACGACGTGCCGATTTCCCGCTGGGATGCCGGTTCCGGCTCCGACTGGCGGCCGAAAAACTCCCCGCCGCAGTATGCGGGTCCTATCCGCCTGCGCCAGGGTTTGGGTCAATCAAAGAACGTGGTAATGGTCCGCGCGATGCGGGCTATGGGCGTGGATTACGCGGCTGAGTATCTGCAGCGCTTCGGCTTCCCGGCGCAGAACATCGTGCGGACCGAATCACTGGCCCTGGGCTCCGCATCGTTCACGCCGCTGCAGGTTGCGCGCGGCTACTCGGTTATGGCTAACGGCGGTTTCCTGGTTAGCCCTTATTTCATCAGCAAAATCGAGAACGATCAGGGCGGCGTCATTTTTGAAGAGCGGCCAAAAATTGCCTGCCCACAGTGCAATATTCCGGTGATTTACGGCGATACGCCGAAGTCTGATGTGCTGGAAAATAAAGACGTTGAGGACGTAGCGACCTCGCAGGATCCGCAAAATCCCGGCGTTCCTCCGCAGCCGCAGCTGGCGCAGGCAAACCAGTCTCTGGTCGCGCAAAGTGGCGCTCCGGAGTATGCGCCGCACGTGATCAACACGCCGCTGGCGTTCCTGATTAAAAGCGCCCTCAACACCAATATCTTCGGCGAACCCGGCTGGATGGGTACCGGCTGGCGAGCAGGCCGCGACCTGCAGCGTCACGATATCGGCGGCAAAACCGGGACCACTAACAGCTCAAAAGATGCGTGGTTCTCCGGCTATGGCCCTGGCGTGGTGACATCGGTATGGATTGGCTTTGACGACCACCGTCGCGATCTCGGCCGCACCACCGCCTCCGGCGCCATCAAAAATCAGATATCGGGCTACGAAGGTGGCGCCAAAAGCGCTCAGCCGGCCTGGGATGATTTTATGAAAAGGGTGCTGGAAGGCGTACCGGAAGAGCCGCTCACGCCGCCGCCGGGCATTATTACGGTCAACATTGACCGCAGCACCGGTCAGTTAGCCAGCGGCGGGAACAGCCGCGCAGAGTACTTTATTGAGGGAACTCAACCTACCCAGCAGGCCGTTCACGAAGTGGGCACCACCATCACCGATGGCGGGGGCGAGTCTCACGAACTGTTCTGACAAAAAAAGCGCCTGCGGGCGCTTTTTTCTTTGGCTGATGGTCACCATTTTAGAGACGTTGCCCGCCGCCTAGCCAGGCGGCTGGCGCCTTACCCGCCCAGGCGGTGCGGTACAGGCATTCACGCCGCAGGCAACGGGCGTTTTTTACCTGCGAGTGCGTTAAAGTCGCCCCTGAGCCTGAAGCCATTCCCGCAGCAGGAACAGCGCGCTCACGTTACGGGCTTCGTTGAAGTCTTCTTCATCAAGCAGCGTCATCAGCTGCGATAGCGGCCAGCGAACCTGCGGCAGCGGCTCTGGCTCATCGCCAGGCAGCGATTCCGGATACAGATCTTCCGCCACCAGGATATTCATCTTGCTGGAGAAATAGGACGGAGCCATGCTGAGCTTTTTCAAAAACGTCAGCTTTTGCGCGCCAAATCCGACCTCTTCTTTCAGTTCGCGGTTGGCGGCTTCCATAACGCTTTCGCCAGGATCGATCAGGCCTTTCGAAAAGCCCAGCTCATAGGACTCGGTACCAACAGCGTATTCGCGAATCAGGATTATGTGGTCATCGACAATCGGCACAATCATCACGGCTTCACGGGTAGAAGGCCGCATCCGTTCATATACGCGGCGCACCCCGTTGCTGAACTCAAGGTCCACGCTTTCAACATTAAAAAGGCGCGAGCGCGCGACTGTTTCAACGTTGAGAATGGTGGGTTTTTGTAATGATTTGCTCATTGTCATCGGTCTATGCTGTGATTACAGAGGGCATTGTGCGATACGCAGCACGGTTTCGGCAATCCAATTCGCCACTAATTTACATAGTTGCAACCTTTTCGTTTTGAAACCTATTATCACAAAGACTCAAAAGTCAATAGGTTGACCAGTATTTGAGAATATACCGATTCCTGGATTTTAACGTTTTTGATAAGGTTGTATGCTGCTGCATTGCACAATAAATGTTCCCGCTTTGACAGGATAAGTGCCGATGGCAACGGCTGTTTTACCTGCATGATGAATGGCAACCGACGATACCAATAAGAAAAGAATAACTATGATGGGATGGGCATGGGCACCTTTCTGATATTTTTGTTAGCTCTGCTAATCTGCGCATTGCTTATCGGGTGGTGGTATCGCTCGCATGCCAGACGTCGCCGCCTGCCGCTGCTGCACGCCTTTAGCGATGCCGCTACGCGCAACCTCTCCGATGAAGAGCGCAGCGCCGTAGAAAAATACCTCGAAAGTCTCAGCCGCAACCAGCAGTTGCCAGCTTCAGGCGCCAGTACCGCGCCGCTAAACCTGATGCTGAACGAACAGAGCGATACCGTTTATAGCGTTACCCGAGCGATCACTCGCTACGGCATCACCACGGACGATCTCAACAAATGGCGCTACTTCCTTGATTCAGTAGAAATTCATCTGCCCCCATTCTGGGAGCAACATATTAATGACGAGAACAGCGTCGAATTAATCTCCACCACGAGCCTACCGCTGGTGATTGCGCTTAACGGGCAGACGCTGAGCGACTATCCGCAGGAGTCCCGTGGTTTCGCCCTTGAACAAGCCCCGGCGACCCAGGCATCTATCCGCGGGGAAGAGAGCGAACAAATTGAGCTGCTCAACATCCGCCCGGAAACGCCCGAAGAGCACGCACTGAGCCGCCCCGACGGCCTTCGCGAAGCTATTCTGGCAGTCTCCGCGTTCCTGCTGTTTTATTGTAGCCTGATCGCCCCCGACGTCTTTTCGCCTTGGCTTCTCGGCGGCGGTATACTGCTACTTCTTGCCAGCGTATGGGGAATCTACGCGCCGCCGCGCAAAACGTCGCTGCGGGAAATTCATTGTTTGCGCGGTATGCCTAAACGCTGGGGGTTGTTTGGTGAAAACACCCAGGAGCATACCAACAATATTTCTCTCGGCATTATTGACCTCATCTACCCGCGCCACTGGCAACCGTGGATCGCGCAGGACCTTGGCCAGCAAACGGATATCGACATCTATCTCAGCCGCCATGTAGTCCGCCAGGGACGCTATCTGTCGCTGCACGATGAGGTTAAAAACTTCCCGCTTCAATACTGGCTTCGTAGCACGATTATCGCCCTGGGAGCACTACTGGTGGTTGTCATGCTGTGGGCCAGCGTTCCGCTAAACATGCCGTTTAAATTCACGCTGTCATGGCTAAAAGGCGCACAGACCATCGAAGCCACTACGGTCGCCCAGCTGGAGAAATCGAAAATTCGCATTGGCGATACGCTGCGCCTGAAAGGCTCGGGAATGTGTAACATTCACACCCCGGGCGCGTGGACAGCAAAAGAGAACTCGCCGTTTATGCCGTTCGATTGTTCACAAATCGTCTGGAATGATGCGCCTCCCCTGCCCCTGCCGGAGTCAGATATCGTCAGTAAGGCCGCCGCGCTGATGCAGACCGTTCAGCGCCAGCTCCACCCCGAATCCGATGACGATTCGCGGGTCAGCCCGGCGCTACGCTCCGCTATTCAGAAATCCGGCATGGTGCTGTTGGATGACTTTGGCGATATCGTCACCAAAACCAACGACCTGTGCTCTGCGAAAGACGATTGCGTTCGCCTGAAGAATGCGCTGGTTAACCTTGGTAACACCCGTAACTGGGAAACGCTGACCAAACGCGCCAGCGCGGGCAAACTGGACGGGGTTAACGTGCTGCTGCGTCCGGTAAGCGCGGAGTCGCTGGAGAATCTGGTTACCACCTCCACCGCGCCGTTCGTCAGTCGGGAAACCTCACGTGCCGCTCAGGCGCTGAATAGCCCGGCGCCTGGCGGTTTTCTGATTGCCAGCGATGAAGGCAGCGACTTGGTCAATCAGCCCTGGCCAAGCACCGGATTATACGACTTCCCTGCACACCAGCAGTGGAGTGAACTACGGCGCCTGGCGAGCATGTTGATGCACACGCCGTTCCAGGCTGAAGGTATCGTCACCAGCCTTTATACCGATGCTAACGGCACGCAGCATATCAACCTGCACCGTATCCCTGACCGCACTGGCCTGTGGCGCTACCTCGGGACAACGCTGCTGCTGCTGGCCATGCTGGGCTGCACGGCGTATCACGGCATCCAGGCTTTTCGTCGCTATCAGCGCCATCGCCAGCGCCAGGAAGAGATCCAGAAATACTACGAAAGCTGCCTGAATCCGGTTCTGCTCTCCTCGCCGGACCCGCAAGAATAATTCTCTGTACGGCGGGGTGTGATACCCTGTCGCGCAATTTCCCTTCGCTGGAGACTTACCATGCATTTTGATATCGCCTGGCAGGAGGTTGATACCGTTCTGCTGGATATGGACGGCACGCTGCTCGACCTCGCTTTCGACAACTACTTCTGGCAAAAACTGGTTCCCGTAACCTGGGGCGCCGCGCGCGGGCTCAACCTGCAGGAAGCCAGAGACGCGATGCGCCAGGAATATCATGCCGTGCAACATACGCTAAACTGGTACTGCCTGGACTACTGGAGCGAGCGCCTGGGTTTGGATATTTGTGCGATGACCAGCGAGCAGGGGCCAAGGGCGACGCTGCGTGATGATACCGTGCCTTTCCTTGAGGCGCTTAAAACCAGCGGTAAGCGCCGGATTTTGCTGACTAACGCGCATCCGCACAATCTGGCGGTGAAGCTAAAACATACCGGGCTGGATGCGCACCTTGATTTATTGCTTTCCACCCACACATTTGGTTATCCGAAAGAAGATCAGCGTCTGTGGCACGCTGTGGCTGAAGAGACCGGCTTCGACGCGCGTAATACGCTCTTCGTCGACGATAACGAGGCGATTCTGGACGCGGCGGCGGAGTTTGGCATCCGCTATTGCCTGGGCATCACCAACCCAGATTCCGGACTGGCGGAAAAAAGCTACGTTCGTCATCCCGGGTTGAATGACTACCGGCATCTGATCCCCTCGCTGACCCTACAGGAGAGGCCATGAAAGAAAAACCCGTCGTAGCCGTCAGGCTGGACAAATGGCTGTGGGCAGCCCGCATTTATAAAACCCGAGCGCTGGCGCGCGAGATGATTGAAGGCGGCAAGGTACACTACAACGGACAGCGTAGTAAGCCGGGAAAAGTGGTCGAACTCAACGCCACCCTGACGATCCGCCAGGGCAATGATGAACGCACTATCGTGGTAAAAGGCATTACCGAACAGCGCAGACCTGCCAGCGAAGCCGTCGCGCTCTATGAAGAGACGGCAGAGAGCATCGAGAAACGCGAGAAAATGGCGCTGGCGCGAAAAATGAACGCGCTAACCATGCCGCATCCCGACAGGCGTCCGGATAAGAAAGAGCGCCGCGACCTGATGAGATTTAAACACGGCGATAGTGAATAACTGTGGCCCGCAAGAGAGATGATTATGACTCAACACGATCAATTACACCGCTATCTGTTTGAAAACTATGCCGTACGCGGTGAGCTGGTGACAGTTTCTGAAACGTTAGAACAGATCCTGACTAACCATATCTATCCGCAGCCGGTGAAAACCGTGCTCGCGGAACTGCTGGTCGCCACCAGTCTGCTGACCGCGACGCTGAAATTCGCTGGCGATATCACCGTTCAGCTGCAGGGCGATGGCCCGCTGTCGCTGGCGGTGATCAACGGCAACAACCAGCAGCAGATGCGCGGCGTAGCCCGCGTCCAGGGCGAGATCCCGGATGGAGCGGATCTGAAAACTATGGTCGGTAACGGATATCTGGTCATCACCATCTCTCCGGAAGAGGGCGAGCGCTATCAGGGCGTGGTCGGCCTTGAGGGAGACACGCTGGCAGCCTGCCTGGAAGATTACTTCCAGCGTTCCGAACAGCTGCCGACCCGGCTGATCATCCGCAGCGGCGAGCACGAAGGCAAACCGATAGCCGGCGGCATGCTGCTGCAGGTTCTGCCGGCGCAAGATGCGCAGGCGGCTGATTTTGAACATCTGAGCACGCTGACCGAAACCATCAAAGCTGAAGAGCTGTTTACCCTGCCAGCGAACGATGTGCTCTGGCGTTTGTATCACGAAGAGGAAGTCACCGTTTACGAACCGCAGAACGTCGAGTTTAAGTGCACCTGCTCTCGCGAACGCTGCGCCGGCGCGCTGAAAACGCTGCCCGATGAGGAGATTGATAGCATCCTCGCCGATGAGGGTGAGATCGATATGCACTGCGACTACTGCGGAAATCATTACATCTTTAATGCAATGGATATTGCCGAGATCCGCAACAACGCCTCTCCGGCCGACCCGCAGCTCCACTAATCCTCAATTCGTCAGGAGCGAGCTCTCCTCTCGTTCCTGACGTCAACCTTTTTCATCCGCGTGATGAATCGATTCCCCATGAAAGAGTTACGTAATTTTCTTTCAGGTAAGCGATTACATTCACATTTCAACAGTTTTTTTAATTACTTTTTAACCATTAAGAAACATCTACCCCCACCGACGCATCAATTCCTGAGATAATCCCCTATGCCTCGTGACAGGAGTCACAACGTTTTTCGTAAGTCCGTCGTTTGTCGAGATACGTAAATCTATGAGCCTGGTCGCGGTCTATACCCCGTAATAACCCCTACAATTTAAAGCAGTACATATTGGCTAAGGAGCAGTGACATGCGCGTTAATAATGGTTTAACCCCGCAGGATCTCAAGGCTTATGGTATCAATGACGTCCAGGATATCGTCCATAACCCCAGCTACGATACTTTGTATCAAGAAGAGCTCGCCCCCAATCTGGAAGGTTATGAACGTGGCGTATTAACAAATCTTGGTGCAATCGCCGTAGATACCGGTATTTTTACCGGCCGTTCTCCAAAAGATAAGTATATCGTTCGTGACGACACCACCCGCGATACGGTGTGGTGGGCTGATAAAGGCAAAGGCAAGAACGACAATAAACCGCTGTCAGAGGAAACGTGGCAGCACCTGAAAGGACTGGTCACCCGCCAGCTCTCCGGCAAACGTCTCTTCATCGTTGACGCCTTCTGCGGCGCTAACGCCGACACCCGCCTGAGCGTCCGCTTTATTACCGAAGTCGCCTGGCAGGCGCATTTCGTGAAGAACATGTTTATTCGCCCGAGCGATGAAGAACTGGCAAACTTTGAGCCGGATTTCATCGTGATGAACGGCGCCAAATGCACCAACCCGCAGTGGAAAGAGCAGGGTCTGAACTCCGAAAACTTCGTCGCCTTTAACCTGACCGAGCGCATCCAGCTGATCGGCGGTACCTGGTACGGCGGCGAAATGAAAAAAGGGATGTTCTCGATCATGAACTACCTGCTGCCGCTGAAGGGCATCGCTTCCATGCACTGCTCCGCCAACGTCGGGGAAAAAGAGGATGTCGCTATCTTCTTCGGGCTTTCCGGTACTGGCAAAACCACCCTTTCCACCGACCCGAAACGCCGCCTGATTGGCGATGATGAACACGGTTGGGACGACGACGGGGTATTTAACTTCGAAGGCGGCTGCTACGCTAAGACGATTAAGCTTTCAGAAGCCGCAGAACCGGATATCTATCATGCGATTCGCCGCGATGCTTTGCTGGAGAACGTGGTCGTACTGGCCGACGGCACCATCGACTTTAACGACGGTTCGAAGACCGAAAATACCCGCGTCTCCTATCCGATCTACCATATCGAAAACATCGTTAAGCCGATATCCAAAGCGGGTCATGCCACTAAGGTTATCTTCCTGACCGCCGACGCGTTTGGCGTTCTACCTCCGGTTTCTCGCCTGACCGCCGACCAGACCCAGTACCACTTCCTGTCTGGCTTTACCGCCAAGCTGGCCGGTACCGAGCGCGGCGTCACGGAGCCGACGCCAACCTTCTCCGCCTGCTTCGGCGCCGCGTTCCTTTCGCTGCACCCGACGCAATACGCTGAAGTGCTGGTAAAACGCATGCAGGCCTCCGGCGCGCAGGCCTATCTGGTCAACACCGGCTGGAACGGCACCGGCAAACGTATCTCGATCAAAGATACCCGCGCCATTATCGATGCGATCCTTGACGGTTCGCTGGACAATGCCGAAACCTTCACGCTACCGATGTTTGAGCTGCAGATCCCGACCGAGCTTCCGGGCGTGGATACTCATATCCTCGATCCGCGCAACACCTACGGATCGCCGGAGCAGTGGCAGGAAAAAGCGGAGCAGCTGGCGAAACTGTTTATCGAGAACTTCGAGAAGTACACCGATACGCCAGCGGGCGCTGCGCTGGTGGCCGCAGGGCCAAAACTCTAATCGGTTCAGCAGAAAATACAAAGCCGGGAATCACTTCCCGGCTTTTTTAACGCTCCCAATCAGGCGGATTTCTTCTTACTTGCCGACTTACGCCGCTTATCCAGATCCTTAATCAGCTTATTCACCTGCTCATCGGCAAACATCGCCTCGAGCGTGGTGGAGAGCTTGCGACGCCAGTTTGGATACTCCGTGCTGGTGCCGGGAATATTGACCGGCTCGGCCATCTCCAGCCAATCTTCCGGCTGCAGGCCCAGCAGCGCGCTGTTGCTGTCGGCAATATAGCGCTGCATACCGCGATTCAGGGTTGAGGTCATCGCCATCAGCGACGCTTTATGCCCGGTACGCTTCGGCAGACAGCCGTAGCGGTGCAGAGCATCCAGCAGCCCCTGCTTCGCCAGCTCGCGATCCTGATAAAGTCCGCGCAGCACCACCTCATCCGGATACAGGCCAAGCGATTTCCCCAGCGTCAGGTCGCCGCTTTCCCAGTAGCCGCGCAGCGTTGGCAGGTCATGCGTCGTTGCCACAGCCATTGATTGCTCCGGATACGCCTTCGGCGCACGGAAAGTCTTCTCGTGGTCATTTTCGAAATAGAGCACTTTGTAAGAGTAAACGCCGCTTTTTCGCAGCTTACCGACGATCTCAACCGGTACGGTTCCCAGATCCTCGCCGATCACCATACAGCGGTGACGCTTACTCTCAAGCGCCAGAATCGACAACAGATCGTCTACCGGATACTGAACGTAAGCACCGTGATCGGCCGTCTCACCGTAAGGGATCCACCACAGACGCAGCACCGACATCACGTGATCGATGCGCAGCGCCCCGCAGTTTTGCATATTAGCGCGCAACAGCTCGACAAATGGCTCATAGGCGCGCGCCACCATGATATGCGGGTCCATCGGCGGCAGGCCCCAGTTCTGTCCCAGCGGACCCAGAATGTCCGGCGGCGCCCCGACGGAGGCTTTCAGACAGTACAGCTCGCGATCGCACCAGGTTTCCGCTCCGCCTTCCGCAACGCCGACCGCCAGATCGCGATACAGGCCGATCGGCATGGCATCGTTCTGGCTGGTATGCCAGCACTCGGCGAACTGGGTGTAAGCGAGCCATTGCAGCCACAGGTAAAAATTCACCTCGTCGGCATGCTCGGTACAGAATGCTTTAACCTCCGGGCTATCGGTATCCTGGTAAGCCTTCGGCCACGCGGGCCAGCCCCAGCGCATCGGATCCTGCTTAACCTGCCAGGCGTGCAGCGCGTCATACGCCGCCTGCCAGTACAGACTTTCGCCCTCACGGGTCACAAACTGACGGAACTCCGCCGTCGTCTCATCATTGCGCGCGGAAAAACCTTTCCAGGCCATGCGCAGCGCAGTGAGCTTAAGAGCGGTCACGGCGGTATAGTCAACGTCATCGGTCTGGCGCGCGGCCTGTAAGGCTTGCTGCGTAGCCGATGATTGCCACCATTTTTGCGCCTCTTTGCTGTGACGGAAATCGTCTACCGCGTTGACGTCGATATAGATAACGTTGAGCCAACGGCGTGAAGAGGGGCTGTACGGGCTGGCGCTCTCCGGGTTAGCCGGGTAGAGCGCGTGAATCGGGTTAAGCCCAATAAACGCGCCGCCGCGGCGAGCGATTTCCGGCAGCATAGCGCGCAAATCGCCGAAGTCGCCAATTCCCCAGTTCTTCTCCGAGCGCAGCGTATACAGCTGCACGCAGGTTCCCCACAGCTTCTTACCATCCTTCAGCGCCTGCGGTTCATAGCAGCGCGCGGGCGCGACGATAACCCGACAGTGGCTGCGCTCGCCGTCCTGAGTCAGCGTCAGCGTGTGATACCCTTCCGGCAATTTTGCCGGCAGCGGCAGCGTTTCTCCGCCACGCGCCTGGCCCTGATACTGTTTCCCTTCTTCGGTGGTGAGGATCCAGTGAAACTCCCCCTGGCCCGCCACCGGCAGAGACATCTTTTTGCCATAGGTGAACACCTGCACCGCAGGCAGCGGATCAACCGTCGCCTTCACGGCAGTCGCTGTACGATGCATCGCATCAAGCAGCCGCTGCTTGGTCGCCGCAGCAATAGACTGCGGCTTACCGTGAGCATTGATGTAGCTTGGGCTTATCCCCGCCGCCAGGGCAGCGTTATCAAGGCGTTTACTCTCCATAGGCCTGTCCTTAGCGTTTTGCCTGCCAGATACGTTGCTGATAATCGCGAATCGAACGGTCGGAGCTGAACATGCCGCAGCGCGCGGTGTTCAGAATCGTTGCGCGCGTCCAGGCTTCCTGGTCGCGATACAGCTCATCAACCTGCTTCTGCGCCGCCACGTAGGCTTCAAAATCCGCCAGCACCAGGTACGGGTCGCCGCCTTTCAGCAGACTGTGCAACATCTGGTCGAAGGCATGCTTATCGCCATCGCTATATTTACCGCTCTCCAGCTCTTTCAGCACCGCATCCAGCAGCTTATCTTTCTTCCGCCACTTCAGCGGGTCGTAACCTTTGGCCTTCAGCGCTTTCACTTCTTCCACAGTATGACCGAAGATGAAGATGTTCTCTTCGCCCACCTGCTCAGCAATTTCAACGTTGGCGCCGTCGAGGGTTCCCACGGTCAGCGCGCCGTTCAGCGCCAGCTTCATATTGCCGGTACCGGAGGCCTCTTTGCCCGCCGTAGAGATCTGCTCAGAGACATCCGCCGCCGGGATCAGCATTTCCGCCGCCGAGACGCAGTAGTCCGGCAGGAATACGACTTTCAGCTTATCGCCTACCAGCGGATCGTTATTGATCGCTGCGGCAACTTTGTTGATCGCCCAGATAATATTCTTCGCCAGGTAGTAGCCCGGAGCCGCTTTCGCACCGAACAGGAACACGCGCGGTACGCGGTCGGCCTGCGGGTTCTCGCGGATTTCTTTGTACTGCGCGAGGATATTCAGCAGGTTGAGGTGCTGGCGTTTATATTCGTGCAGACGCTTAATCTGAATATCGAAAATCGCCTGCGGATTAATCTCGATACCGGTACGCCGCTTCACGAACTCCGCCAGACGAACCTTGTTGGCCAGCTTAATCTCACGATACGTCTGACGGAACGTCGCGTCATCAGCATATTTTTCGAGGTTGATCAGCTGGTCGAGATCGTTGGCCCACTCTTTCTTCAGCGTTTTATCCAGCAGCGCGGCCAGCGCCGGGTTACACTGCTTGATCCAACGACGCGGGGTAATGCCGTTGGTGACGTTATGGAATTTGTTCGGCCACAGCTGGTGATATTCCGGGAACAGATCTTTCACCACCAGATCGGAGTGCAGCGCGGCAACGCCGTTAACCGCAAAGCCGCTGACCACGCACATGTTCGCCATACGAACCTGTTTGTCGTGCACCACCGCCAGCTTCGCCCAAACCTGCTTGTCGCCCGGCCAGGTTTTATCCACCAGCGTTTTAAAGCGGTCGTTAATCTGTTTGATGATCTGCATGTGGCGCGGCAGCAGCGCTTTTACCAGCTTCTCATCCCAGCACTCCAGCGCTTCCGGCATCAGGGTGTGGTTGGTGTAAGCAAAAGTTTTGCTGGTAATCGCCCAGGCGTCGTCCCAGCTCAGCTGATGCTCGTCAATCAGCACGCGCAGCAGCTCCGGAATCGCAATCGTCGGGTGAGTATCGTTCAGCTGAATAACTTCATAATCCGCCAGCTCTGCCAGCTTGCGACCTGCCAGATGATGGCGACGCAGAATATCGGCAACCGAGCAGGCGCACTGGAAGTACTGCTGCATCAGACGCAGTTTTTTACCCGCCTGATGGTTATCGTTCGGGTAGAGGACTTTCGTCAGTTTTTCGGCGTCAATGCCCTGCTGTTCGGCACGCAGGAAATCGCCGTCGTTGAATTTAGTCAGGTTAAAAGGATGCGCGTGCTTAGCCTGCCACAGACGCAGCGGCTGAGCCACGTTGTTGCGGTAGCCCAGCACCGGCAGATCCCAGGCTTCGCCGGTAATCACGAATGCCGGAACCCACTCACCATTTTTAGTCACTTTACCGCCGAGGCCCACCTGTACGTCCAGCGCTTCATTGTGGCGGAACCACGGGTAGTTGCTACGTCCCCAGTCATCCGGCGCTTCCATCTGCTGCCCGTCAGCGAAAGACTGGCGGAACAGACCGTACTGATAGTTCAGGCCGTAGCCGGTGGCCGACTGACCCACGGTTGCCATTGAATCCAGGAAACATGCCGCCAGACGGCCGAGGCCACCGTTGCCCAGGCCCGGGTCGATTTCCTCTTCCAGCAGGTCGGTCAGGTTAACGTCATGCGCCTGTAGCTCATCGCTGACCTGCTGATACCAGCCAAGGTTGAGCAAATTGTTGCCGGTCAGGCGACCAATTAAAAACTCCATTGAGATGTAGTTTACGTGACGCTGCCCTGCGGCCGCTTTCGCTACCGGCTGAGCCGACAACAGCTCGGACAGCGCACCGCTTACGGCGCGCCACCATTGACGCTGGGTCATCTCGGAAGCGGACTGTAAACCAAAATGCTGCCACTGACGCGTCAGTGCAGCCTGAAACTGAGCTTTGTTAAAAGAAGTCTGTGACATAAGAAATCCGGGTCCTTTACTAAAACGTTAGCGTTAGTGTGCCGACCTCCCGGAGTCACGTCCTCATCCCGCCAGGGATTAGCCGGGGAGGAGTAGCAGGGATGAGCGAAAAGTGTGATCGTGGCCACTATTACGTTAGCTTACCGGCAAAATTATGCTGCAAAATTCGCCGCTGCGGAACCCGCAACCTGTCTCTCCTGGCGAACAAAACTTTGTTACAAGCCTGGCTGATAAAAAGGCCATAAAATGCCGTTTTGTAAATATGGCGAAATAAAAGTAAATATTCGCAGAATAAACGGACTTTAATGCAGAAATAACTCAAAAAGATGACTTATAAGAATAAGCCGATAATATTTTAATAAAAACAAACAACTACTTAGATTGTAAAAAAAGATTAGCCTGTGGTGCCTGAATTTCCCGCAAGCCCAGAAACCGCGCACGCTGCCCTCCTTTATATCAATTTCACTCGATGTCAAAATTTGTGACATAGAGCAAATTCAAGAGCATAAAACTCGGACATAACTTGCAATAAAATTCATTATGGCCGACCTTATTGGGTATTAATTACGAAGCGCAAAAAAATTCGCAATCCCTCCCTTGCACAGCGAAATGAAGAACTATGTTGATTCCGTCTAAATTAAGTCGTCCGGTCCGCCTTGAACACACTGTGGTTCGTGAGCGATTACTGGCGAAACTTTCCGGCGCGAACAATTATCGTCTCGCGTTGGTGACCAGCCCGGCTGGATACGGTAAAACCACGCTCGTTTCTCAATGGGCGGCGGGGAAAAATGACCTTGGCTGGTTCTCGCTGGATGAAGGTGATAACCAACAGGAGCGTTTTGCCAGCTATCTCATCGCCGCCGTTCAGCAGGCGACCGGCGGCCACTGTGCAGCCAGCGAGGCCATGGTGCAAAAGCGCCAGTACGCCAGCCTGCCTTCCCTCTTCGCTCAACTGTTTATCGAACTGGCCGACTGGCAGCGCCCGCTATTTCTGGTGATTGATGATTACCATCTAATCACCAACCCGGTTATTCATGATGCAATGCGCTTCTTCCTCCGCCACCAGCCGGAAAATATGACTCTGGTGGTGCTGTCGCGTAATCTGCCGCAGCTGGGTATCGCCAACCTGCGCGTACGCGATCAGCTGCTGGAAATCGGCAGCCAGCAGCTCGCTTTTACCCATCAGGAGGCCAAGCAGTTTTTCGATTGTCGTCTCAGTTCGCCTATTGAGGCCGACGACAGCAAAAGGCTGTGCGACGATGTTGCCGGCTGGGCCACCGCGCTGCAGCTGATTGCCCTCTCGGCGCGCCAGAACAACACTTCCGCGCAACACTCCGCCCGTCGTCTTGCCGGTATTAATGCCAGCCATCTTTCTGACTATCTGGTCGATGAGGTGCTGGATAACGTCGATCCGCGAACGCGTAATTTCCTGCTGAAAAGCTCGCTGCTGCGCTCAATGAACGATGCGCTCATCGTCCGCGTCACCGGCGAAGAGAATGGCCAGATGCAGCTGGAGGAGATTGAACGCCAGGGGCTATTCCTGCAACGGATGGACGATTCCGGCGAATGGTTCCGTTATCATCCGCTGTTTGGTAATTTTCTGCGCCAGCGCTGTCAGTGGGAGCTGGCGGTCGAGCTGCCGGAAATTCACCGCGCGGCGGCCGAGAGCTGGATGGCGCAGGGCTTCCCGACCGAGGCTATCCATCACGCCCTGGCGGCGGGCGACGCTAAAATGCTGCGCGATATTCTGCTCAATCACGCATGGGGCATGTTTAACCATAGCGAGCTGAGCTTGCTGGAACAGTCTCTCGCCGCGCTACCGTGGTCAAACCTGCTGGAAAATCCGCGGTTAATTCTCCTGCAGGCCTGGCTGATGCAGAGCCAGCACCGCTATAGCGAAGTGAATACCCTGCTGGCCCGCGCCGAGCAGGAGATGGATACGGAAATGGACACCGCCATGCACGGCGATTTCAACGCCCTGCGTGCCCAGGTGGCGATCAACGCCGGCGATCAGGACGAAGCCGAGCGCCTGGCGATGGTGGCACTTGATGAGCTGCCGCTGGCCAGCTACTACAGCCGAATCGTAGCGACCTCGGTACACGGCGAAGTGCTGCACTGCAAAGGCCAGCTGAGTAAATCGCTGGCGGTCATGCAGCAGACGGAACAGATGGCCCGCCGCCATGACGTCTGGCACTACGCGCTATGGAGCATGATTCAGCAAAGCGAAATCCTGTTTGCGCAAGGTTTCCTGCAGGCCGCCTGGGAAATTCAGGAAAAAGCGTTCCAGCTCATTCGCGAACAGCATCTGGAGCAGTTGCCGATGCATGAGTTTTTGCTGCGTATTCGCTCCCAGCTGCTGTGGGCATGGGCGCGGCTGGATGAAGCGGAAACCTCCGCGCGCAACGGCATGAACGTGCTTTCGTCCTACCAACCGCAGCAACAGCTGCAGTGCCTGACGCTGATGGTGCAGTGCTCGCTGGCGCGCGGCGATCTGGATAACGCCCGCAGCCATCTGAATCGCCTGGAGAATCTGCTTGGCAACGGTCATTACCATAGCGACTGGGTATCCAATGCCGATAAAGTCCGGGTGATCTACTGGCAGATGGTCGGCGATAAAGCCGCCGCGGCAAACTGGCTGCGTCAGACGCCCAAACCGGAATTCGCTAACAACCACTTCCTGCAGAGCCAGTGGCGCAATATCGCCCGCGCGCAGATCCTGCTCGGTGATTTTGATTCCGCTGAAATGGTGCTGGAAGAGCTAAACGATAACGCCCGCTCGCTGCGTCTGATGAGCGATCTCAACCGCAACCTGCTGCTGCTCAACCAGCTCTACTGGCAGGCCGGGCGTAAAAGCGAAGCGCAGAAAGCGCTACTGGAAGCGCTCACCCTCGCCAACCGCACCGGGTTTATCAATCATTTTGTGATTGAAGGAGAAGCGATGGCGCAGCAGTTGCGCCAGCTGATTCAGCTCAATACCCTGCCGGAGCTCGAGCAGCACCGCGCCCAGCGTATTCTGCGCGATATCAACCAGCATCATCGCCACAAATTCGCCCACTTTGACGAGAGCTTCGTCGAGCGGCTGCTGAACCACCCGGAAGTGCCGGAGCTCATCCGCACCAGCCCGCTAACCCAGCGCGAATGGCAGGTACTGGGACTTATCTATTCCGGCTACAGCAATGAGCAGATTGCCGGCGAGCTGGACGTTGCCGCCACTACGATTAAAACGCATATTCGCAATTTGTATCAAAAGCTGGGCGTCGCGCACCGCCAGGATGCCGTTCAGCATGCCCAGCAGTTGCTTAAAATGATGGGATATGGAGTCTAATTCCTGCGCGATCTGTGGAAAACTATTCTGTTTTACCTAAAACGCTAACGCATTGTTATGTCATTAAAAAAGGCCAGCGAAACGATCCCCTCGCCCCTTCGGGGAGAGGGTCAGGGGAAGAACATGCGCAAAACAGCCCTCATTCCGGCCTTTTCCCGAGACAGAAGAGAATCACCACTTTACGTTTACGGCGATACCGCAAAGTTTAATCGCGAACCTGAATAAGATAGCCAATATCACTCGGTTCACAGGTAAATCGGATCGGCAGAAAACGCTCAACCACCGCGATATTGGTCAGCAAATGCGCCGATACTTCCGCGACGGTAAATGCACCTTCGCCCGCCAGCGCCAGCGGTAATATCAGCTGGTCGGCCAGATATTCCCCCACAGCCGCTTTGCTTGCCAGATAGCGTTTGGCCTGCGAAGCAAGCTGGTGCGCAACCTTTTCAGCACTCACGCCTTTGGAGCCAAAAGCCATAAACAGCTCCGTAAGATGTTCGCACTCCACGGTCAGCGACAGCGTATTTCCCGGCCCGGCGCCGCCCTCCAGCACGCGAATTTTTTTATCTGCCAGCGGCAGCCAGGCTTCCAGCGCTATCACTTCGCGCTCGCCAACGTGGTAAGGAACCGCCGCCAGCAGCGCTTCTGCGGTGAGGCAATTCGTTTCACCCCGCGAAAGCAGCTCTAGCCCGCTGAGTGACGCACTCGGCGCCACTTCCGTTAGCGCGGCGCCGCCCCCGGCCGGATAGAAGCCATGCTTGATCAAAGCCGTACGCTGGTTTATACCCATTTTCGCCAGCAGCGGCTCCCAGACGCGGCAAATGAAATCCGCGCTCGGGGCCGCCTGATTATGCGTGCCGCCGCTGACTTCGACGCGGGCCGGGCTATCGGCAAACCAGAGCGCCGGTAACACCGTTTGCAGCACCAGCATGCAGCTGCCCGCGCTGCCGATGGCAAATTTATACGCTCCGCCGCGAATCGGCCCTGGGACAAAACGCAGCCGCTGCGAGCCCAGCTCATCGCCGCTCAGCTGAGCGCTACAGATCTCGGCCGCCGCCCGTACCGCCGTGAGATGCTGGCGCAGCAGGCCCGGTTTAGCGCGACCGGCGCGGATGCCGATAATCTCAAACGGCTGGCCGGTTATCATCGACAGGCTCAGCGCCGAGCGCAAAATCTGCCCGCCGCCTTCTCCCTGCGCGCCGTCCAGCGTAATCATCCTTTTCATTACATTATCCTTTCACGCATACCACCTGACGCAGGGTATGCACAATTTCCACCAGATCGGACTGCGCGGCCATCACCGCGTCAATGTCCTTATAGGCCATCGGGATCTCGTCGATGACGTTTGCATCTTTACGGCATTCTACATGCGCGGTGGCGCGAATCTGATCCTCTACGCTAAACAGTTTTTTCGCTTTGGTACGGCTCATCACGCGTCCGGCGCCGTGGCTGCATGAACAGAACGACTCCGGGTTACCGAGTCCGCGAACAATAAAGCTTTTCGCGCCCATCGATCCCGGAATAATCCCGTACTGACCGCGCCGGGCGGATACCGCCCCCTTACGGGTAACGTAAATCTCCTTCCCAAAATGCTGCTCTTTTTGCACATAGTTATGGTGGCAGTTAATCGCCTCGCTCACCAGCGTAAAGGGTTTGTCGATGGTTTTACGCAGCGCCAGCAGCACGTTTTCCAGCATCGCTTCACGGTTGGCGCGCGCATAATCCTGGGCCCAGCTCACCGCCCGAACGTAATCCACGAAATGCTCGCTGCCTTCAGAGAAATAAGCCAGATCGCGCGAGGGCAAGTTCGCAATATGCTGCTCCATATCTTTTTGCGCCATTTCAATAAAATAGGTGCCTATGGCGTTACCAATTCCGCGTGAACCGGAGTGCAACATCACCCAAACCTGCTGCGCCTCATCGAGGCAAATTTCAATAAAGTGGTTACCGGTTCCCAGCGTTCCCAGGTGCTTGTAGTTATTGGTGTTAAGGAAGCGCGGATATTTACTGGTTAGCCATTGAAACTCCGCATGCAGCGTTGACCAGTGCGCGTCAACGTTAGCCGGTGGATTTTCCCATGCCCCCGCGTCACGACGGCCCCGCCCGGTCGTCCGTCCGTGCGGCACGGCGGCTTCAATCGCACTACGCAATTCAGCAAGGTTATCCGGAAGATCCGCCGCCGTTAAGCTGGTGCGCAGCGCATTCATTCCGCAGCCGATATCCACGCCAACCGCAGCCGGAATAATCGCACCGAGAGTGGGGATCACGCTTCCGATTGTCGATCCTTTACCAAGGTGCACATCGGGCATAACGGCAACATGGTTGAAAATAAACGGCATCTTTGCCGTGTTAATCAACTGCTGGCGCGCTTCGTCTTCCACGGGTACGCCCTTGGTCCACATTTTCACCGGGGCGTTCTGGGTGGCCATCAATTCATAATTCATTGTCTTTTCTCATTTTATTAATAGGGCGGCGACAAGTTGTGAAGCATCTTAACGCCGGCTTAACCGGAGCCGCATCATGAGAACTTGCCGGCGCGTCATAACGGCGGAACGGAACTGAAGTAGATTAGCCATCTGATTTCCTGGTTCCGTTATTCTCCATGACAGTGTATTTGCAACCTGCGTGCCAGATTATAAAAATAAAATTATTTGTTTGATTTTTATGATTTATTTATTTTTTCCCGCGCTTCATTCAAAAAGACACTGCGTGCGGGAAGCGAAAATACGATAATTAAATATCGTCTTTTATAAGGAAATCTAAGATGCGCAAAACGGTAGCCTTTGGTTTTGTCGGTACGGTACTGGATTATGTTGGCCGCGGCAGCCAGCGCTGGGAGAAATGGCGGCCAACCTTATGCCTGTGTCAGCAGGAAACACTGGTTGTTCATCGCCTTGAGCTGCTTTACGACGCCCGTTCGCGCGGCTTGTTTGAGACCTTAAAGCAGGATATCGCCAGCGTATCGCCGGAAACGGAGGTCGTCGGCGTTGAGATGGCCATCCGCAATCCATGGGATTTCGAGGAGGTTTACGCCTGCCTGCACGATTTTGCCCGCAGCCACCGGTTCCATCCTGAAGATGAAGACTATCTGATACACATCACCACCGGCACTCACGTGGCGCAGATCTGCTGGTTCCTGCTGGCCGAAGCGCGCTATCTCCCGGCGCGACTGGCGCAAACCTCCCCGCCGCGGAAAAAAGACAAGCCCCATACCCCGGGCGGCGTGACGATCATTGACCTCGACCTCAGCCGCTATAACGCTATCGCCAGCCGCTTCGCCCAGGAACGGGAAGAGACGCTTAACTTTTTGAAATCCGGTATCGCGACCCGTAACCCGCGCTTCAACCGCACGATCGAGAATATTGAGCGCGTCGCTATCCGCTCCCGTTCGCCGATTCTGCTGAACGGCCCCACCGGCGCAGGTAAATCATTTCTTGCCCGCCGCATTTATGAGTTAAAGCTGGCGCGCCATCAGTTTAACGGTCCGCTCGTCGAGGTGAACTGCGCCACCCTGCGCGGTGATACCGCAATGTCGACGCTGTTTGGCCATGTCAAAGGCGCTTTTACCGGCGCAAGGGAAGAACGGGCTGGCCTGCTGCGCAGCGCTAACGGCGGGATGCTTTTCCTGGATGAGATTGGCGAACTGGGCGCAGATGAACAAGCGATGCTGTTGAAGGCCATTGAGGAAAAACGCTTCTATCCCTTCGGCAGCGACCAGCAGGTCAGCAGCGATTTTCAGCTCATCGCCGGCACCGTGCGCGATTTGCGCCAGCGGGTTGCCCAGGGCCAGTTCCGCGAAGATCTCTACGCACGTATTAATTTGTGGACCTTTGAACTGCCCGGTCTGCCTCAGCGCCATCAAGATATCGAACCCAATCTCGAGTATGAAATAGAGCGTCACGCCGCGCTAACCGGCGACAGCGTGCGCTTTAATACCGAAGCGCGCCGCGCGTGGCTGACGTTCGCCACCTCGCCCCAGGCGGCGTGGAGCGGCAACTTCCGCGAACTGTCCGCCAGCGTGACCCGCATGGCGACCCTGGCGGAAAACGGTCGCATCACGGTAATCACGGTGGAGGATGAGATTGAACGGCTGCGCTACAGCTGGAACGATCGCCGCCCCTCAGCGCTCGACGCGCTACTGGGGGCGGAGGTGGAAAATCTTGACCTCTTTGATCGCCTGCATCTACAAAACGTCATTGCCGTATGCCAGCAGGCAACAACGATTTCCGATGCCGGACGCCAGCTCTTTAACGTTTCACGCCTCGGCAAAGCAACGGTCAACGACGCGGATCGGCTGCGCAAGTATCTGGCGCGCTTTGGCCTGAGCTGGGAAATGCTAAAGGATCAGCACAGCTCCAGCTGAAGGTTGTTATCGGTAATCACCTTCAGTACTCCTGCGGGCGGCATCACATCGGTATAGACCGCATCAACCATGCTGATGCTGCCCATATTCACCATCGCATTGCGGCCAAATTTGGAATGATCAACCACCAGCATTACGTGGCGGGAGTTTTCAATAATCGCCCGTTTGGTGCGCACTTCGTGGTAGTCAAACTCCAGCAGCGAGCCATCGCTGTCGATGCCGCTGATGCCAAGAATGCCAAAATCGAGTCGGAACTGAGAGATAAAGTCGAGCGTGGCCTCACCGATAATACCGCCATCCCGGCTGCGCAGCTCGCCGCCGGCCAGAATGATGCGGAAATCCTCTTTCACCATAAGCGTATTGGCGACGTTGAGATTATTGGTGACGATGCGCAAATCGTTATGGTTAAGCAGCGCATGAGCCACCGCTTCCGGCGTGGTGCCAATATCGATAAACAGCGTCGCGCCATCGGGAATTTCACTCGCGACCTTACGGGCGATGCGCTCTTTTTCCTGGGTCTGGGTCGACTTCCTGTCGTGCCAGGAAGTATTCACCGAACTGGAAGGTAGCGCAGCGCCGCCGTGGTGGCGCAGAATCATTTTCTGATCGGCTAAATCATTCAGGTCGCGGCGAATGGTCTGCGGGCTGACGGCAAACTGTTCGACCAGTTCTTCGGTACTGACGTATCCCTGTTTTTTTACCAGCTCGATAATCGCGTCATGACGTTGTGTTTGTTTCATGAAATATCCCTGGGAATCTCTACGTTCGTTTTCGCACATTCTGCGTATCAACAAACGCCATCGCCAGCCCGGTCACCAGACCAGCCACGTGCGCACCGTTCGCAATCGACATGCCGAAAACATCAAACCATCCAGCAACTAACCATACTAAGGAGAAGAGTATCAAGCCGCGCTGTAAATAAACGCCGCTCTGCGGATCGCGCTCGCCCCGTAGCCAGACATAGCCCATTAGCGCATAGACTACGCCGGAGAGTCCGCCAAACCACGGGCCGCTAAACTGATGCTGTACAAAGCCGCTCAGTAAGGCGCCGATCGCGGTAATCACCACCAGCTTGCCGCTGCCGATTCGCTTTTCTACCGCCCCGCCGAGGTACCACCACCATAGCAGGTTGAACAGAATATGCATCAGCGAGAAGTGCATAAGGGCATGGCTAAAGTAGCGCCAGACTTCAAATTTCAGCGAAGGATCGTAGGGCCAGGCCAGCAGCATCATGACCGGTTGATCGCCAATGACCGATTGCAGGACAAAGACGGTGATGCAGGCGAAGAGAACGCTCCAGGTAACCGGCCCGGCGTTGTGGCGAAGCGTCGCTAAAAAAGGGAATCGCTGGTAGTGCAGCCCGCTATTGGTGTGCCCCGACTGCCAGCTGGCGGCCAGATAGCGCGGATCGGCTGGATTTTCAAGAAATCGGGCCAGTTCGGCCTGCACGCGCGCGGCCTGGCTCTCGTCAGCCAGCCAGATATCGCTCTGCGTATGCTGCTGAATAGTCAAAATAATTCCCTGCGTCGCCATATAGTCGACAAACGCCTGGGCCACGCGCGGGTTGGCAAAAGAGGTAATCATTAACATGCAGCGGTTCGCTTATTCCACACAAAGGGGGATATTATAGCCACAACCTGCGCTAACGCCTAAACTGCGCCATGCGCGACTTCCGCCGGAAAATGCCGGTGCCAGGCATCAAACCCGCCGTCTACGCTGTACACCTTGTCATAACCCTGCTGCAGCAGATACTGCGCAGCGCCCTTGCTGCTATTGCCGTGATAGCACATCACCATGACCGCCGTATCAAAGTCGTTGTCGCGCATGAACGCGCCCAGCGTATCGTTGGTCAGATGAAACGCGCCCGGCGTATGGCCCATCACGAAGCTTTGCGGGTCGCGGATATCCACCAGCACCGCCGTCTGCTGATGCATTTTCTGGTGGGCTTCTTCTACGTTAATACATTCAAAGTGATCCATAAGCTCTCTTTTTTTCTACAGGCAGGCGACGAAACGCCCCGAATTTTAGCGCCTAGTGTACAGCCTGGCGCGAAATAAACGCCAATATGTTACACGCATCACTCTGAAATGTTTTTTTGATGTTACCAATGGCGCGATTGTTTGCTATATTGAGCGATATCGAACATTTGTGAGCTTAAACGAAAGTGTAAGAGGTAGCAGCGTGGAAACCAAAGATCTGATTGTGATAGGGGGAGGCATCAACGGTGCCGGTATCGCGGCAGACGCCGCAGGGCGTGGTTTATCCGTGCTGATGCTGGAGGCGCGCGATCTGGCCTGCGCGACATCCAGCGCCAGCTCAAAGCTGATTCACGGCGGGCTGCGCTACCTCGAACACTATGAATTCCGCCTGGTGAGCGAAGCGCTGGCCGAGCGTGAAGTGTTATTAAAAATGGCCCCGCATATCGCCTTCCCGATGCGTTTTCGCTTACCGCATCGCCCGCACCTGCGTCCGGCGTGGATGATCCACATTGGCCTGTTTATGTACGACCATCTCGGTAAGCGCACCAGCCTGCCTGGATCAACCGGTTTGCGTTTTGGTACAGAATCAGTACTTAAACCTGAAATCGTGCGCGGTTTCGAATATTCCGACTGCTGGGTCGACGATGCGCGCATGGTGCTGGCCAATGCCCAGATGGTTGTGCGTAAAGGTGGAGAAGTACGCACGCGCACCCGCGCCATTTCAGCAAAACGTGAAAACGGTTTGTGGATTGTCGAAGCGGAAGATATTGATAGCGGTGAAAAGTTCACCTGGCAGGCGCGCGGTCTGGTTAACGCGACCGGCCCGTGGGTCAAACAGTTCTTCGACGAGGGGATGCACCTGCGTTCTCCGTACGGTATCCGCTTGATTAAAGGCAGTCATATCGTCGTACCGCGCGTACATACGCAGAAGCAGGCCTATATCCTGCAAAATGAAGATAAACGCATTGTCTTTGTGATCCCGTGGATGGACGAGTTCTCCATCATCGGCACCACCGACGTCGAATATAAAGGCGATCCAAAAGCGGTGGCGATCGATGACAAAGAGGTTAACTATCTGCTGAACGTCTATAACGCTCACTTTAAAAAACAACTCACCCGGGACGATATTGTCTGGACCTACTCGGGCGTGCGCCCGCTGTGCGATGATGAATCTGATTCACCGCAGGCGATCACCCGCGACTACACCCTCGATATTCATGATGAGAACGGCCAGGCGCCGCTGCTATCGGTCTTCGGCGGTAAGCTCACCACCTACCGTAAGCTGGCCGAACACGCGCTGGAGAAACTGACGCCTTACTACAAAGGCATTGGCCCGGCATGGACCAAAACCGCGGTGCTGCCCGGCGGCGATATCGGCGGCGACCGTGATGACTATGCGGCTAAGCTGCGCCGCCGCTTCCCGTTTATCAGTGAATCGATGGCCCGCCATTACGCCCGCACCTACGGCAGCAACAGCGAGTTGATCCTTGATAAGGCGACCTCGCTGGACGATCTGGGCGAACATTTCGGTCATGAGTTTTTTGAAGCCGAACTGCGCTATCTGGTTGAGCACGAATGGGTTCGTTCACTGGATGACGCTATCTGGCGGCGGACCAAGCAGGGCATGTGGCTCACGGAGGAACAGCAGGCGCGCATTAGCGAATGGCTGGCGCAGCACGCGGGAAAGTCTGAGCTGTCGCTGGCGTCGTAATGAAATCAGAGGGCGCTTTAGCCCTCTCTGATTGCTCATAAGGTGCACAGGCTTGCCCGGCGGCGGCGCCTGCGACCAGAATGCAACAACCCGCGTTTGTGGTTTCTACAGGCCGGATTCAGCGTTCGCTGGCGTCCGGCAAAGTGCGCGCTTCCTGTTCAATACCTTCCAGAACAGGCAGATTTAATAGCCGATTTTGGTACATGCGGGCATGTCGTTAGTTATGCGATAGCGCTCCACGCTTAATTTCTGAATAAAAAACGACTTTGCCTGCGCTTCGCTATTCCAGAGGGTTTTTCCCGTCTTACACCAACTTTTATGTGCAGAATCCAGGGATTGAACCACGCTCCCCAGGCCTAACGCTGCTTCAAAATGAGCGCGCTCATCGTGTTCCGCCAGCGCAAAATCAGCATAAAAAAGATCGAGGTCGAGATTAGTGGCTATTTTGATTTCGCGTGCGGAAATGGGGAAGAAGACCGGCAGCCAGCTCCAGATGCCGGATTGCTCTGGTATGGCGGCGTAGTCAGAGAAATGGCTTACGACACGATCGTCGCAGGCGGTTAGCGCGGCGACGAAGATTAACGCGATGGCCCCTCTTTTCACACCGACAACCGACGTCTTTCAAACGGACAATACTGAAAGCGCGCGTTGGCGGCGCTGAGGCGGATAAAAACGTCTCGTGGCAAATGAAAGCCGGGCCTGGTACAGCCCTCCTCGCAGTTCGTACAGCTTTTGTCGTCGCAGCGTTTAGCCTGATAATAGCGAGCATATAGCATCAGCTCCGCCTGCTTTTTTCTGAACAGCCGCAGACTATTGTCATTGTGATATTTCAACGCATCTTTAAAAACCTGCAGAATGAAAACATCCGCCACGCTGGCGTACTCTCTGAGCCCCCGCTTTGCGATAACGCTCCGCTGGTGATGAAAACCCAGCGCGGAGAACGCCACCGTGAAATCATCGTGAGTATCGATGTCGCAGGCGTAAATCGGGACTCTGTCGATATAAGGATCGAAATCCAGCTCCGCGCCGCAGACGCTCATACGGCCAATCGTCCCTGGGTCCAGAGAAAAACCCGGCCAGATGCCGCTGGATGTTAAACCAATCCCTACCATGACATCGTATGCCCGCAGCTCTTCCATACCCGGTGCGCCCACGAATTTTTCGGCCTGATCCAAAGCCTGATTAATCAGCTCCGCCACGATGCCTCTATGCCAGGCAGTGGATTCACGCCGCGCGATACAAATATCAGCGCCGCTGGCAGGATCGACGCCCGTCAGCTGCACGTACAATTTAATGTCTTCCATGGCGTTCATTTATTCCGTTACCGGATAGAGCGGTAGATAGCCCAGACTCTGCGCCAGAGTCTGGCCCTGCGGGCTGATAAACCACTCCACCAGGGTTTGCGTTTGCACCACGGGGGTTATCATTAACTGCACTTCTTTCTCCTGCGCCAGGGCTTTTGGCTTGAACGGATCGCCAGGCCAATTATCGTCGCCACAATCAGCAACGGATAAGAAAAACCTAAATAAGGGATTGCTGATGTAAGAATAAAGACAACAAAACTCACCGCCAGCGGCAGGAAAAAAAAGCCATCAACAAAATGGCAAGAATGTACTTTAAATTCCCTTTCATATTTACTTATTCCTGCGTTTTATACATCGGCACGTAGCCGACATCCTGCACCAGGTGCTGTCCCTGCGGGCTTAAAAACCACGCCACCAGTTGCTGCGTTTCTGCTGAGGTATGTTCCCGGGTGACCATATAGACATCAACCGTGTACGGGTAGCTGCCGTTACGTATATTCTCAACCGTCGGCGCAATGCCATTGATGGACAGCAGCTTGATATGTTTATTGCTGTTCATCTGCGTCGCGTAGTAGCGGAAGGTGTAACCAATCGCCCCGCGCGTATTCTGATATTCGGCCACTTCGCGGATGACGCCCTCCATTACTGTGGAAAACTCACTTTTCTTTGGCGGCAGCATCGGGACGCCCTTCATGACTTTTGCCAGCATCACCGTCTGGCTGCCAGAGTCCTCCGGGCGCTGCCAGGGCTGAATAGCTTTACTGGCGCCGCCGACATCGCTCCAGCGGGTAATTTTGCCGCTAAAAATCGCGCGGATTTGCTCCTCGCTAAGCGACTGGACCGAATTACTTTGATTGGCTATAAACACAAACGCTTCGCGGGCAAAAGGGGTATAGACCAGCTTAACGCCCGCATCCTGCGCGCGCTGTTTTTGCCCGGCTGAAGGTTGGACGACAAAAATGATATCGGTTTCGCCAGTAATTATGCTGCGCCAGGCATCCGGCGTGCGGGACTCGTGTAAATAGTCTCTGGTGGAAAACGTAGCAGGTAGGGTATTCAGGGCATAAAACGCTGACGCATAGAGCGGATATGCCGCCGTGGCCCCGGCCATCCGCGGCCAGTTTTGCGTAAAACGTAATTGCGGCGGTCCCTGTAATGGGGTGAGTTTACTGCAGCTTCCCGGCGCGAAATTGCCGGTATTAATCGACTCGAGAACGCTATTGTTTCTGCTGACAGAAGGATATTTTTCCTCATGTAGCCACGCCTGATAGAGCGCATACGCGCCCAGCAGCGCCAGTACCGCAAGTAGAATACAGCGGCAGAGCGATGCATTCCTGGCGATGGGTACATGCCTGTACGGCCAGTAATATCCCAGCGTAAAGCACAGCTGTGAGCCAACGGGTATCACCACGATCCCCCAATACCAGCCGCTCAGAGCCGATAGCACGCTAATACCAAACCATGGAAGCAGGAACGTAGACAGCCAAAAAAAGTTGAGCTGCTTAAAGCTGAGCTCCGCCCGCTGCAGCATGATAATCCAGGTCAGAAGCGCCATCAGCGCAGGCAGTAATAAGAGGCTCTGCCGCCGACCATCGCCAGCACCAGAGCCGCGACGTGCGTTAATATCGGCACGCCAAAAAAGGCCAATATCACTGACAGCAACAACCATTTCGTGTTTTTCATTTGTTATTCGCTCATCCCTGCGATGACGGAAGTATAAGCTGCTTAGTTCCTTGCGCCTCCCGGGCACTTTTCTGAAATTCCGGCATAAAAAAACGGGGCCATTTGGCCCCGTTCCCACAGGTTACATGACTACAGTCGAACCGGATCGATATGCCAGATATGGTCGGCATACTCTTTAATCGTGCGATCGGACGAGAAGTAACCCATATTAGCGATATTCAGCATCGCTTTATTGGCCCACTCCTCCGGATGACGGTACAGCTCATCCACCTTATCCTGACAATCCACGTAGCTACGGTAATCCGCCAGAACCTGATAGTGGTCGCCGAAGTTAATCAGCGAATCCAGCAGGTCGCGGTAACGTCCCGGTTCAGACGGACTAAACAGGCCGGTGCCAATCTGCGTCAGCGCCTGGTGCAGCTCTTCATCCTGCTCGTAGTAATCACGCGGTTTATAGCCATTGGCCCGCAGGGCTTCAACTTGTTCCGCCGTATTACCGAAGATAAAGAAATTATCCGCCCCAACGTGCTCCTGCATCTCAACGTTAGCGCCATCCAGAGTACCAATGGTTAACGCGCCGTTAAGCGCGAACTTCATGTTGCTGGTACCGGACGCCTCCGTCCCTGCCAGAGAGATCTGCTCGGAGAGATCCGCCGCCGGAATGATCAGCTGCGCGAGGCTAACGCTGTAGTTAGGAATAAACACCACTTTCAGCTTATCGCCAACTTCCGGATCGTTATTCACTACCGCCGCGACATCATTAATTAAATGAATAATATGCTTCGCCATATAGTAAGCCGAAGCCGCCTTTCCGGCGAAAATATTCACTCGCGGTACCCACTCAGCGTCAGGATCGGCTTTGATGCGATTGTAGCGAGTGATCACATGCAGCACGTTCATCAACTGACGTTTGTACTCGTGAATACGCTTGATCTGCACATCAAACAGAGCCTTCGGGTTGACGACCACGTTAAGCTGCTGGCCGATGTAGTTCGCCAGCCGCTGCTTGTTTTCCAGCTTGGCCTGGCGTACCGCCTGATTGACCTTCGGATAGTCGATATGCTGCTCCAGCTCCTTCAGCTGACTTAAATCCGTGCGCCAGGTATGACCGATATTTTCATCCAGCACTTTTGACAACGGCGGATTCGCCAGCGCCAGCCAGCGGCGCGGAGTCACGCCATTCGTGACGTTGGTGAAGCGCATCGGAAAAATTTTGGCAAATTCGGCAAACAGCGACTCAACCATCAGCCGGGAGTGCAGCTCCGACACGCCGTTGACCTTGTGGCTTACCACCACCGCCAGCCACGCCATACGGACGCGACGCCCGTTAGACTCGTCGATAATCGACGTACGACCCAGCATCGCCGTATCGTTGGGATACTGCTCCTGCAGGGTCTTCAGGAAGTAGTCATTAATCTCGAAAATAATCTGCAAGTGACGCGGCAGAATTTTACCCAGCATGTCGACGGGCCAGGTCTCCAGCGCTTCGCTCATCAGGGTATGGTTGGTATAAGAGAAGACCTGGCAGGTTACCTCGAACGCCTCATCCCAGCTGAACTTATGCTCGTCAATCAGCAGGCGCATCAGCTCCGGAATCGACAGCACCGGGTGCGTGTCATTGAGATGAATCGCGATTTTATCCGCCAGATTGGCGTAGGTTTTATGCAGCTGGTAGTGGCGGCTGAGGATATCTTGTACCGTCGCCGACACGAGGAAATACTCCTGGCGCAGGCGCAGTTCGCGCCCGGAATAGGTGGAGTCATCCGGATAAAGTACCCGCGACACGTTCTCGGAGTGGTTTTTATCTTCCACCGCCGCGAAGTAGTCGCCCTGATTAAATTTACCGAGGTTAATCTCGCTGCTGGCCTGCGCGCTCCACAGACGCAGCGTATTGGTGGCGTCGGTATCAAAACCCGGGATAATCTGATCGTAGGCTTCAGCAATAATCTCTTCGGTTTCCACCCAGCGTGAATGTTTACCTTCCTGCTGAATGCGGCCGCCGAAACGCACTTTATAGCGCGTATTGTGGCGCTCAAATTCCCACGGGTTACCATACTCCAGCCAGTAATCCGGGGACTCTTTCTGCCGCCCATCGACGATGTTTTGCTTAAACATGCCGTAGTCGTAGCGAATACCGTAGCCACGGCCCGGTAAACCCAGCGCCGCCAGCGAGTCAAGGAAGCAGGCGGCCAGACGCCCCAGGCCGCCGTTGCCCAGGCCCGGGTCATTCTCTTCATCAATCAGCTCTTCAAGATTCAGCCCCATTTCTTCCAGCGCGCTATTCACATCTTCATAAATACCGAGCGATAACAGCGCGTTGGATAAAGTACGGCCAATCAAAAATTCCATCGACAGATAGTATACCTGGCGCACCTCCTGAGAGAGCTGCGCCCGGTTTGAACGTAGCCAGCGCTCAACCATGCGATCGCGAACGGCGAACAGCGTAGCATTAAGCCATTCATGCTTGTTCGCGATAGCCGGATCTTTACCGATAATAAACATCAGTTTATAAGCAATAGAGTGCTTTAACGCCTCAACGCTCAGGGTGGGTGATGAGTAGCTAAAAGGTACATTCATAGCTTTGCTCCTGGTTACAGCAAGCGTTGATAAAGTTCGCGGTAAGAGTTTGCGGCAACCTGCCAGCTAAAATCCATATTCATCGCCTGGCGCTGGACGTAACGCCAGAGCGATGGGCGCGACCACAGGACGAACGTGCGTCGAATGGCCCGCAGCAGCGACACAGCGTTGCTATCTTCAAAAACAAAGCCGGTAGCCAGACCGTCGGCGAGATTCTCCAGCGAGCAGTCGGAAACGGTGTCTGCCAGACCGCCGGTGCGCCGCACCAGCGGTAGCGTGCCGTACTTCAGGCCGTACAGCTGGGTCAAGCCGCACGGTTCAAAACGGCTGGGCACCAGAATCACGTCGGCGCCGCCCATAATGCGGTGAGAGAATGCCTCATGGTAGCCAATCTGAACGCCGACTTTGCCCGGATGCTCGGCCGCAGCGGCCAGGAAGCCCTCCTGCAGTACCGGATCGCCAGCCCCCAGCAGCGCCAGCTGACCGCCCTGCTCCAGCAGGCCCGGCAGCGCCTCCAGCACCAGGTCCAACCCTTTCTGGCTGGTCAAACGGCTAACCACGGCAAACAGCGGCGCTTTATCATCCACCTTCAGCCCCATGGCGATTTGCAGCTGACGTTTGTTCTCAGCCTTCTCTTCCAGCCGATCTCGGTCATAGCGCGCGGCCAGCAGCAGGTCGCTTTCCGGATTCCAGATATGATCATCCACTCCGTTGAGGATCCCCGAAAGGCGGCCCTCATGCTGTCGCTGGCGCAGCAGCCCTTCCATCCCGTAAGCGAACTGCGGCTCGGTGATTTCGCGGGCATAGGTTGGACTAACCGCCGTAATATGGTCGGCGTAGTAAAGACCCGCCTTCAGGAAGGAGATCTGACCGTTAAATTCGAGGCCATGAACGTTATAGAACGACCAGGGCAGCTCAATGTCGTTCATATGCCACGAGTAGAACATCCCCTGATAGGCCAGGTTATGCACCGTAAAGACTGACTTCGCCGGGTGGCCGCGCGCCGCCAGATAGGCAGGGGTCAGCCCCGCATGCCAGTCGTGGGCGTGAACAACATCGGGACGCCAGAAAGGATCCAGGCCGCAGGCCATCTCGCTGCCTACCCAGCCCAGCAGCGCGAAGCGCAGCACGTTGTCGGTATAGGCATGCTGATTGGTATCGTGGTAAGGGCTCCCCGGACGATCGTAGAGATGCGGAGCATCAATCAGATAGATGCCCACGCCGTTAAAGTGGCCGAACAGTAAAGTGATACGCCCGGCAAACGTCTCCCGGCGCGTTACCACCTGCGCATCCGTCACGCCGCGGCGGATATCAGGAAACGCGGGCAGCAGTACGCGCGTATCAACGCCCCCGGCAATTTGCGCTGCAGGCAGCGCGCCGATCACATCCGCCAGTCCACCGGTTTTTAACAGCGGGAACATCTCTGAACATACATGTAATACCTGCATTAGCGCTCCTGTGGGTACCCCAATTTCCGCAGCATGTCGCGGGTGACCAGCACGATACCTTCCTCCGAGCGGTAGAAACGGCGTGCATCCTCTTCCGCGTTCTCACCAACAACCATACCTTCCGGTATCACGCAGGCACGGTCAATAATGCAGCGACGCAGGCGGCATGAACGGCCAACCCAAACCTCTGGCAGCAAGACTGCCGAATCAATATTACAGAATGAATTCACCCGCACGCGCGGGAACAGCACCGACTGCACAACCACCGAACCGGAGATGATACAGCCGCCGGAGACCAGCGAGTTGAGGGTCATCCCGTGGCTACCCGAGCGGTCCTGAACGAATTTCGCCGGAGGCAGAGGCTCCATATGGGTGCGAATCGGCCAGTTCTGATCGTACATATCCAGTTCCGGGGTCACCGAAGCCAGATCGAGGTTGGCTTTCCAGTACGCTTCCAGGGTCCCGACATCCCGCCAATAGGGCTCAGACTGCGGATCGGACTGCACGCAGGAAAGCGGGAAAGGATGTGCATAAGCCATGCCAGCTTTGGTGATTTTCGGAATGATGTCTTTACCAAAATCGTGGCTGGAGCTTTCATCGCTGTCGTCTTCTTCCAGAAGCTCATAAAGGTAATCCGCGTCAAAGACATAGATACCCATACTCGCCAGCGATTTGCTCGCATCGCCCGGCATCGCCGGAGGGTTAGCCGGTTTTTCGACGAAATCGATAATCTTATCGCTCTCGTCCACCGCCATTACGCCGAACGCCCGTGCTTCTTCAATAGGCACCGGCATACAGGCAACGGTGCAACGCGCGCCTTTTTCGACATGGTCGATAAGCATCCGCGAGTAGTCTTGTTTGTAGATATGGTCGCCGGCGAGGATGACGACATACTCCGCCTTGTAGCGACGAATGATGTCGAGGTTCTGCGTCACCGCGTCCGCGGTGCCGCGATACCAGTTTTCTCCCTGCATCCTTTGCTGGGCGGGCAGCAGGTCAACAAATTCGTTCATCTCTTCATTGAAAAAAGACCAGCCGCGCTGAATATGCTGCACCAGAGTATGCGATTGATACTGGGTGATGACGCCGATACGACGAATACCTGAGTTAATACAGTTAGATAACGCAAAATCGATAATACGGAACTTGCCGCCGAAATGGACAGCAGGTTTCGCGCGTTTATTGGTCAGATCCTTCAGACGGGTACCACGTCCCCCGGCAAGGATCAGCGCAACGGATTTGATCGGCAACTGACGCGCCAGCATCAATGGATCGTTCTTTTCTACCCCAACCATAATTAACTCCTTTTTTACTCCCCAGCTTGCCTGCCCTTCTCGTCGCGCCGCCGCTTCGAGACCAACCGGAAGCCCCGAGGTTACGACCTTTGAAATACGCACACTCCGTGCGCGGGCCCATGCCAGACAGCCATAGTGACCGGATTATCCTCTCCGGCGAAAGGTGGAATGGCGCGCCATTCCCCCGCGGGTAAAACCATCTCTGCCACCTCGGCGGTGGCGTTCAGCGCCATCAGCCAGCGATCGGACAATATGATCTGCATGCGCGGCGCACCGTGCTGCCATTCATCAGCGGACAACGGCTGAGCATGTTGGTTTAACCAGCGAACGCTGCCGTCTCCCTCCTGCCACCAGCGATTATCGGTTAAAGCCGAAATACGCTGGCGCAGATGAATCAACGCGGCGGTGAACGCGGTCAGCCCGCGGTTAGTATGGTTCCAGTCCAGCCAGGTCAACGCATTGTCCTGACAGTAAGAATTGTTGTTGCCATGCTGGCTGTGACCGTGTTCGTCACCCGCCAGCAGCATCGGCGTTCCCTGCGCCAGCAGTAGCGTCGCCAGAAGAGCGTGAACGCTGGCACGGCGCCGCTCAATGACGGCAAGACTCCCTTCTAATCCTTCTATACCATGATTGTTGCTGTAGTTATTGTTAGTCCCATCGCGATTCTCCTCCCCGTTTGCCTCATTGTGTTTCTGATTGAAACAAACGCAGTCGCGCAGGGTGAAACCATCGTGCGCGGTGACCAGATTAATCGCCGCCGACGGCGCTCTGCCGTTACGCTGGAAAACGTCGCTCGATGCGGCAAAACGCAGCGCGAAGTCGCCCAGCGAGACGTTCTGCTGTAGCCAGAATCGACGTGCGGTATCGCGGAAATGGTCGTTCCATTCAGCAAACAACGGCGGAAAGTTACCGACCTGGTAGCCCCCGGGACCGATATCCCAGGGCTCGGCAATCAGCTTCACTTCCGCAAGCCGCGGATCGTTACGAATGGCCTCAAACAGCGGCGCATCCTGACGAAACTCCGGCGTCCGCCCCATTACCGAGGCGAGGTCGAAACGAAAACCGTCGACGTGGCACTCATCGACCCAAAAGCGCAGACACTGGCGCGCATACTCCACCACCCCGGGATGGCTGAGGTTGAGGGTGTTCCCGCAGCCGGTCCAGTTGTGGTAATCACCGTCTTCCCTGATCCAATAATAGCTACGGTTGTCGATTCCGCGCAGGGAGAAGGTCGGCCCTTCCAGGTCTATCTCCGCGCTATGGTTCAACACCACGTCAAGGATCACTTCAATACCTGCCGCGTGCAGCGCTTTTACCGCATCGCGAAATTCGTTTAACGCCTGCTCCGGCGCGCTGGCGTAGCGCGTATCGAGGGCAAAAATCGCCAGCGGGTTGTAGCCCCAATAGTTGCTTAACCCCATCCTCTGCAAACGCGGTTCGCTGGCGAACTGCGCCACCGGCATTAACTCTAGTGCAGTAATGCCGAGCGTGCGGAAGTATTCGATCATCACCGGATGACCCAGCGCTTTGTAGGTGCCGCGGATCTCTTCCGGCAGCTCAGGATGCAGCCAGGTCAGCCCCTTGACGTGGGCTTCATAAATCACCGTCTGGCCCCACGGCGTGCGCGGCGGCTTATCGCCGCGCCAGTCATAATGGAGGTCGATTACCCGCGACTTCGGCGCTATTGCCGCGCTATCGCGGTTATCGGGAACGCTATCGCCGCCGTGAAGTCGCTCGTCGTCAGGCAGTCCGCCATCCACCTGGTGGCAGCAGGGATCGAGCAGCAGCTTTGCCGGATTGAAACGGTGCCCCTGCGCCGGGTCCCAGGGGCCGTGGACGCGGTAGCCGTAGCGCAGACCTGGCCCGACATCGGCGAGCCAGCCGTGCCAGATATCGCCGCTGCGTGCGGGCAGGTCGACTCGCCGCTCATTGCCCTGCTCGTCAAACACGCAGAGTTCCACCCGCTCCGCATGGACGGAAAAGAGCGCGAAATTCACGCCCTTACCGTCGTAGCTGGCCCCTAAAGGCGCGGGCTTTCCTGCCGTGAGTGCGATCATTGCGCCTCCCGCACCAGCCATACCGTCGCCAGCGGCGGCAGCGTAATGGAGAGCGAGTGTTCACGACCGTGGCTGGCGATCGGGTCGCTCTCGACGACGCCGCCGTTGCCGGTATTGCTACCGTGGTAGTGCATAGAGTCGGTGTTCAGCTCTTCACGCCAGCGGCCAGGCTGGTTGATGCCAAAGCGATACTCATGGCGCGGCACTGGCGTGAAGTTGCTGGCGACGATAATTTCGTTACCCGCCCTGTCGCGACGAACAAAGATAAAGACCGAGCGCTCGTGGTCGTCCACCACCAGCCATTCAAATCCGTAGGGGTCAAAATCCAGTTCATGCAGCGCTTTATGGTGGCGATAAGTATGGTTGAGATCGCGCACCAGCCGCTGGACGCCGTGGTGCCAGTTATCGCCGCCTTCCAGCAGATGCCAGTCAAGGCTTGTATCGTGGTTCCATTCTCGCCCTTGAGCAAACTCATTGCCCATAAACAGCAGCTTTTTACCCGGGAAGGCAAACAGCCAGCCGTAGTACGCGCGCAGGTTAGCGAACTTCTGCCAGGCATCGCCCGGCATACGGTCGAGAATCGATTTTTTGCCGTGCACGACCTCATCATGAGAGAGCGGCAGGACAAAGTTTTCGGTGTAGTTGTAGAGCATACCGAAGGTCATCTTGTCGTGATGATGTCGGCGATGCACCGGGTCCAGCTTCATATAGTCGAGGGTGTCGTGCATCCAGCCAAGGTTCCACTTGAACCAGAAGCCGAGCCCGCCGGTGGAGGAAGGACGAGACACGCCGGGGAAATCGGTCGACTCTTCCGCCATCGTCACCGCGCCCGGCGTCTGCTCGCCCAGCACGCGGTTGGTATTGCGCAGAAACTCAATGGCTTCAAGGTTTTCCCGACCGCCGAATTCGTTCGGCACCCACTCGCCCTGTTTGCGGCTATAGTCGCGATAAATCATTGATGCCACCGCATCAACCCGCAGCGCGTCAATGCCGAAGCGTTCGATCCAGTACAGCGCATTGCCGACCAGATAATTACTGACCTCGCGACGACCGTAGTTGTAAATCAGGGTGTTCCAGTCCTGGTGGTAGCCTTCGCGCGGGTCGCTATGTTCATACAACGAGGTGCCGTCAAACGAGGCGAGCGCGAAATCATCCGCCGGAAAATGGCCGGGTACCCAGTCCAGAATCACGTTCAGGCCCGCAGCGTGCGCGGCGTTGATAAAGTAGAGGAAATCCTCCCGGGTGCCGAAGCGACGAGTTGGCGCATATAGCCCGGTTGGCTGATAGCCCCAGCTGCCGTCAAACGGATGCTCATTAACCGGTAGTAGTTCAAGATGGGTGAAGCCCATCCATTTGGCATAAGGCACCAGTTGGTCGGCAAGCTCGCGGTAGCTCAGCCAGAAGTTATTATCGGTATGGCGACGCCAGGAGCCGAGGTGCACCTCATAAATCGAGATTGGCGCATCAAACTGGTTAGCCAGCTTGCGCTCCGGCGGCTGCTGGACCTTTTCCGGCAGCCCGCAGATGAGCGAGGCGCTATCCGGGCGCATCTGCGCTTCAAAAGCGTAAGGGTCGGACTTCACCCGCAGGTTGCCGTGGGCATCAATCAGCTCGAATTTATACAGCTGGCCGTTCAGCGCGCCGGGAACGAACAGCTCCCAGATGCCGGACTCTTTACGCAGGCGCATCGGGTGGCGGCGACCATCCCAGTAGTTAAACTGGCCGACGACCGACACCCGACGGGCGTTAGGCGCCCAGACCGAGAAACGCGTGCCGACCACGCCGTCCATAGTATCGGCATGCGCGCCCAACGTTTCATACGGACGCAGGTGCGTGCCTTCCGACAGCAGCCAGACATCCAGATCCTGCAGCAGCGGGCCAAAACGGTACGGGTCATCGATCAGATTCTGCTGCCCGTGCCAGGTGACAGCCAACTGATAACGAAAAGGATTTTTACGACGCGGCAGAACGCCGCTAAAGAAACCGCGCGAGTCGAGGCATTCCAGCTTGCCGACTTTGCGTCCGGTTTTTGGTTCAATGACCCACACTTCGGTGGCATCGGGTAATAATGCACGAACTTCCAGCCCGGCGTCGGTGTAATGCATGCCAAGCACGGAAAAAGGATCCGCAAAATGGCCGGCGATAAGCGCATTAATCACGTCCTTATCGATACGATTAGACATGGTTTCATCCTGTTGTAGGTGTCGCCCTTTCCTGTATCTGGCGACTTTTTTTTGACCTGAACGGCGCAGCACGTTACGCGTCCCCCTGCTCCGTCCCACCTTCAGGTAAGGAGACGTCATGACTCCTTACTTAAAGCATAGCCAAGGCTGAGTTACCTCCGTTGGGAAAAATCTAACATTCGCGTTTACTCCTTGTATTACGCAAAAAAAAGGGGTGTTTCAACACCCCTTTTCTCATCTTGTGACGACTACGCCAGCTGTCTTAGCATACGGCGGAGCGGCTCGGCGGCCCCCCACAGTAGCTGGTCACCAACGGTGAACGCCGACAGATACTCCGGCCCCATATTCAGTTTACGCAGGCGCCCCACCGGGGTGGTCAGGGTGCCGGTGACGGCAGCCGGGGTCAGCTCACGCATAGTAATATCACGATCGTTCGGCACCACTTTGGCCCACGGGTTGTGCGCGGCCAGCAGTTCTTCAACGGTCGGAATAGAAACATCTTTTTTCAGCTTGATGGTAAACGCCTGGCTATGGCAGCGCAGCGCGCCAACGCGAACGCACAGGCCGTCTACCGGAATCGGTGAGGCGGTCGCGAGGATTTTGTTAGTCTCCGCCTGGCCTTTCCACTCTTCACGGCTCTGGCCGTTATCCAGCTGTTTGTCGATCCATGGGATCAGGCTGCCCGCCAGAGGAACGCCAAAGTTATCCACCGCCAGTTCGCCGCTGCGGGTCAAAGAGGTGACTTTGCGTTCAATCTCCAGGATTGCGGAAGCCGGATCCGCCAGCTCAGCCGCAACATGGCTGTGCAGCTGGCCCATCTGGGTCAGCAGTTCGCGCATATGACGCGCACCGCCGCCGGAAGCCGCCTGGTAAGTCGCCACGCTCACCCACTCAACCAGATCCTGAGCAAACAGGCCGCCGAGGGACATCAGCATCAGGCTAACGGTACAGTTGCCGCCGACAAAGGTTTTAACGCCGTTGTTCAGACCTGCGGTAATGACATCCTGGTTCACCGGGTCAAGAATAATGATGGCGTCGTCTTTCATGCGCAGCGAAGAGGCGGCGTCAATCCAGTAGCCCTGCCAGCCGCTTTCACGCAGCTTCGGGTAAATATCGTTGGTGTAATCGCCGCCCTGACACGTGACAATAATGTCCAGCGCCTTCAGTGCTTCCAGATCGAATGCATCCTGAAGCGTGCCACCGGTACTGCCACCAAAGGATGGAGCAGGCTGCCCCAACTGGGAGGTGGAGAAAAAAACAGGGCGAATGGCGTCAAAATCGCGCTCTTCTACCATGCGTTGCATGAGGACAGAGCCGACCATTCCGCGCCAGCCGATAAAACCAACATTTTTCATAACGTATTCCTGCGAGGTGTGTGCTGTTTGTTCCAGGCCAGTTTCCTACTGGTTAGTCCTTCACATTACAAAATGCAGCTAAAGTCGCAAGTGAAATTAATCAATGATTGCCAGGCAATCAGTAACGCAGCTAATTTTGCCTGGCGGCCGCCGTCACTGGCACCCCGGAATACCCGAATAATTATCAGGGAATTTAGATTGAGAAGGGAATATTTTCCGCCGCTATTTTATTGATCAAGATTATGGATTACAGCAGAAATTGGGTTGTTTTATTCTTGCGGAGAAGACCGATAAAACCAGGCGTGGCGTGGGTTTGTGAGCCGTATGACGTTTATCGTATTTCTGATAGTGGCAAATCGGGAGAGGGTTAAAGCTAAAGGTTTTCGATATAAGTCGAGCATGAAATTAACCCGGCATCGCTTCGCTCCGCCGGGTTATCACTTTGGCGTTTAGCTCAACAGCGTAAACGCAATCATACCAACAATCGCCCCGACGGTGCCGAGGATGGTTTCCATCATCGTCCAGGTTTTCAGCGTTTGCGCTTCGGTCGCGCCGGTAAACTTGCCGAACAACCAGAAGCCCGCGTCGTTAACGTGGCTGACCACGATAGAACCGCCGGCGATACAGATAGAGAGCGCCGCCATCTGCGCGCCGCTGTAGTGCAGCTGTTCAATAACCGGCATCACCAGCCCGACTGCCGTCAGGCAGGCAACGGTCGCGGAACCCTGAATAATACGCACCGCCGCCGCCAGCACGAAGCAGGTGATGGCAATCGGCAGGCCCATACCGGTTAACGCTTCACCGAGGGCAGGGCCTACGCCGGAGTCGACCAGCACCTGTTTAAACACCCCGCCCGCACCGATGACCAGCAGGATGATGCCCGCAGGCTGGAGCGCATGACCGCAAATCTCCATCACCCGATCTTTAGCCATTCCCTGACGTACCGCCAGACCATAGATAGCCACCAGGCACGCCACCAGAATCGCGGTAAACGGATGGCCGATAAACTCAAACCATTCGTAAGCGGTAGAACCTTCCGGCACAAAGCGCGCGGCGATGGTTTTCAGGCCAACCAGCACCAGCGGCAGCAGAATCAGCGACAGGCTGAAGCCGAACGACGGCATTTTGCCTTCGCCAAGGTGTGGCTCGCTAATATCGTCCGGAATGTGCAGTTCAACATAGCGGCTGATGAAGTTACCCCACAGCGGCCCGGCAATAATCATCCCCGGGATAGCGGCGCACAGGCCAATCAGGATCATCCAGCCAAAGTCGGCATGCATCTGCGAGGCGAGCAGCATCGGCGCAGGCCCCGGTAGCAGGAACGCGGCCGCGGCGGCTACGCCAGCAAACAGCGGGATCACCAGCTTCACAAGGTTGGTGCCGGTATGGCGCGCCATTGAGAAAGCCACGCTGATCAGCAGCACGATCGCCACTTCAAAAAACAGCGGCAGCGCGCAGATAAGCCCGGCCAGACCTATCGCATAATGGGCGCGATTGTGGCCGAAAGATCTCAGCATCTTAACGGCAATCTGGTCGACCGCGCCGGTTTCATGCAGGATCTTACCAAACATAGCCCCTAACGCGACGACGATAGCCAGAAAACCCAGCGTGCCGCCCATGCCTTTTTCCATCGTCGCCGCGATCTTATCTAACGGCATTCCGGAAAAAAGCCCTGCTCCAATAGAAACCACCATCAAAGCCACGAAGGCATGCATACGCGCCTTCATGACTAAAAACAGCAGCAGCAAAACGGAGCCGACTGCTGTCAAAACAAGCGTTAATGTACTCACTAGTTACTGCCTTTGTTGATCACCTCAATGGTGCTGGCGACCACGCCTTCCAATGACTGGTCGATATCGACGATTAACACATCGCTTTCATCCGCGCCCGGTTCCTGCAGCGTCTCAAACTGCGTAACCAGCATCTGGGTCTTAAAGAAGTGGCCTTTACGCGCCTTCAGACGTTGTTCGATAACCGCAAAATCACCTTTCAGATAGATAAAGGAGAGGTTCGGGTTACCTTTACGCAGGATGTCGCGATAGCTCTTTTTCAACGCGGAGCAGACAATCAGCGACACTTTATTGGTGCGCTGCATAGCAAAGGCGGCATCGTTCAGCGCCTGCAGCCACGGGGTGCGGTCGTCATCATTTAACGGTTCGCCAGAAGCCATCTTGTTGATATTGCTGCGCGGATGAAGAAAGTCGCCGTCGAGAAACGCGGCGTGCAGTTGATGCGCCACTTCGCTGGCGACAGCGGATTTCCCGCTGCCGGAAACGCCCATCAGGACATAGATGTGGTGATCATGGTTAGTCGTGCTCAAAGCTTCCTCCCACTGGACACATACGCGCAGCCTGGCAGCGTTTAACGGCGTGGAATACTGGCGTACAGATTAATTGTTACGGGTAACTGTTATCGGTAACATTGTCATGCCGGAGTAGTGGAGAAGCAATAACCATTCGTGCCAGATGTGAATATGTGTGATCTACTTCAAATTTGTCAGTTTAAATAGATCCGCCCGGTGACAATGTGAAACCTAAATCTAACATCTTAGGCGTCACCGTTTCACCGCGTATCCGCGCCAGCAGACGTTCAGCGCCAATCCGCCCCATACGCTCACGCGGCGTCAGCACGCTGGCCAGACGCGGCTCCATCACCTGACCAATATCGTGGCCGTGGAAACCGGCAATCGCCATATCGTCAGGGATTTTAAGCCCCAGCCGCTGGCACTCAAACGCTGCGCCGACCGCAAGGTCATCGTTGGTACAGAAAATGCCGTCAAGCTGCGGATATTCGCGACGCGCCTGGCGCATCAGCTCAATTCCCGATGAATAAGAAGAAGACTGCTCAACCATCACGCTGTAGGGCGTCATTCCGGCATCAAGCATCGCTTGCTCATACCCCTTCTGTTTGATGATAGTACGTTCATCAAGACGTGCGCCAAGATAGGCAACGTGACGGTGACCATGATTGATAATCGCCGCGGTCATCTGTCGGGCCGCTTCAAAGTTATCAAAGCCGACGGCGATATCGAGGCACGGCGACTGACTGTCCATCAGCTCCACAACCGGGATACCCGCGACTTCAATCATCTTCAGGGTTCGCGGCGTATGGGTTCGTTCGGTAAGGATCAGGCCGTCAATATTCCAGGAGAGCATCGATTCCAGGCGTTTTTCTTCCATTTCCGGCTTATAGCCGTAGTGCGCCAGCATAGTCTGATAGCCGAAAGAGTCGGTTACGCTTTCAATACCGCGCAGCACTTCCGAGAAGACCTGGTTAGTTAACGAGGGCAGCAGCACGCCAATGGCGCGGCTGGTAGCATTAGAGAGGATATCAGGGGCGCGATTAGGAATATAACCCAGTTCATCGAGAGCAACGGCAATCTTGCCACGCAGCGCTTCGGAAACCTGTTCCGGGTTACGTAAATAGCGACTGACCGTCATTTTGGTCACGCCGACAAGATCGGCTACATCCTGAAGTACGGGTCTTTTCTTTTTCATCGTCCTGACTGTGATAAACGGGAGACATTTTCTCAGTTTATCACGGACAAAGCCCAACCTTCCCGGAGAAAAGAGGGCTAACAGATTAATTTAGAGTGGATACGCAAAATCATTCAAGTTGCATTGAGGCGGCAACGCAACAAACCCCCGGAAGCGTACAAGGGGTACGCGACCGGGGTGAGGGAGGAGAGCCAACAAAAATGCGGCTTGAAGGATGACGCGTATCAGACTGGCGGCAGATCGAACAGCAGTATCTCGCTATCGCCGTCAGCATGCACGGAAATCGCCTGCTCGTCCCAAATGGCCAGGCCATCGCTGGTGGTGGCCTTCGTTCCGTTGATGGTGACTTCACCTTTCACCACCTGGATCCACACCCGACGTTCGGCGGCAATCTGATGCACCGACTGCTCGTCTTTCAGCAGCGCCCAGCGGTACAGTTCCATATCCTGGTACACTTTCAGCGAGCCTTCGCGAGCATCCGGCGACAGCACCAGCTGTTTGCCCTGAACGACGTCAAAGCGGCGCTGTTCGTAGCGCGGAGTGATGCCATTTTTTTCCGGCATAATCCAGATCTGGTACAGATGCAGTTTTTCCGTGGCGCTTGGGTTGTACTCAGAGTGACGAATACCGGTACCCGCGCTCATGATCTGAAACTCACCCGCCGGAACCTGCTCTTTGTTACCCATGCTGTCCTGATGCTCCACGGCCCCTTCCAGCACGTAGGTCAGAATTTCCATATCTTTATGCGGATGGGTACCGAAGCCCTGGCCTGCGTCGATCACGTCATCGTTGATAACCCGCAGCGCCGAGAAGCCCATAAAGTCAGGATCGTAATAGTTCGCGAAAGAGAAAGTATGCCAGGAATCCAGCCAGCCGTGGTTAGCGTGGCCGCGTTCGTTAGCTTTGCGTAAGTAGATCATGTTGCACCCCCGTATGTTTTCGATGGGATAAGTGTGGACCCAATCCCCTGGCGATCATAGAGGGTGAAAATTGACTCCTCTGTTCAAAAAATATGAACAAGCACAGAGGAGCCGGAGTTGCTTATCCTGCAAGGGTTATAGTGGCGGGAGACGGCTGCTCAAAGCCGCGTTCAAGGATCTCTATATTCGTGAGAACCTCAGATTCCTTGACGAAATTAGGCTGGCCGTTAACGAGGGTTTCATACAGCGAATCATAGACGCGGCCATAGTCGCCTGTTTCAAGCGGAACCTCTTCCCGTACGGTTTCCCCTGCCTCATTGACGTACTCCAGCAGGCCCAACGTATCGTCCGCGCCGAATCCTGGCTCACCGGGCATGATATTCGCCTTCAGGCTGGTCTCCTGCTGGTCGATACCGTATTTAATAAATGACCCTTTATGACCATGGACGATGAATTTTGGGTAGGGCAGCTTCACCAGATGGCTGGATTTAACAATCGCTTTCAGATTGCCGTAGAACAGCTGGGCCTCAAAAGTATCGTCCGGGTTGGCCTGGTTGCGCAGGCTACGAATGTCGTAAGACACATGATCCGGGCGGCCAAACAGAGCAATAATTTGGTCCATGGTATGGACCCCCAGACCATAGAACGTCCCATCCTGCGGTAGGCCAGGCTTTCCACCATCTATCGGGCGATAGTTATCGAAATGGTTTTCAATCTCGACGAGCTCCCCCAGTTTGCCGCTCTCAATGACTTTCTTCGTGGTCAGAAAGCAGGAGTCAAAGCGGCGGTTCTGGTACGGAGTGACCGTCAGCCCTTTGCTTTTCGCCAGCGCGAATAGCGTCTTCGCCTCGTCCAGAGTCGGCGTAAAAGGCTTTTCGACCAGCACATTTTTACCCGCCTCCAGCGCCCGTTTGGCATAATCAAAATGGCTGTCCGCGTGGGTACACACGATCACCAGCTTGACCTGCGGGTCGTTAAGCACTTCATCGAGATCGCTGGTGAAGTGGATGTGCGAATACTGCGGCGCCTGCTCCTCCGGCCTGGCGCTGCGGCGGAAGATATGCGCCACATGCCAGCTGTCTTTTCGGTGCAAAACATAGGGAAGATGGTAGCGGGTGGTACTTTTGCCGAATCCAATAAATGCGCAGTGTAAAGTCATAACGCTGTCCTTAGTTAATATCGCTGCTATTAACCATAGCGCAAGCCAGCAGCGAACTTAAACCCTACATTCAAAGGGGTATATTCTGAAATGTTAAATTTACCGTTCAAAATGATTGACCCCGCAGACTAATTTCTGGATAAGAGAAACCCTCAGGAAGAGAACATTTTTTATCCAGCGCGCTGGCGGTTAGTAAGCCACATCGTCCTTCTCTTTTCCAACCCACGATGACTAAGGAGTAGCCATCTCATTCGCATGGAAAGCAAGTATTTAGCCATAAATAGCGCTCTTCTCTTCTGGCTGCTTGGCCTGCTGGCATGGTGCTTCGAATCCACGTACATGGCCTTGTTATCTGGTTCTTTCTCCCTGTCATCCTTCGTTTTTCATTTTCAATACCATCGGGTTAACCATGTGTTTAAAAAGAATAAAACTATCGACGTTACGCCACAGCCAGCCAGCGTACCCGCGCCGGTCAACGACAAAGTCACCTCTGCGGCCAGGAAGCCGGATACCACGGTCATCGCCAGCGGCATGCGCTTTGAAGGAAACATTATTGCGGCGGGTAATGTCGATATCTACGGCACGGTGAGCGGCGATATCGACGCGAAAGAGAACCAAATTAAGATCATGACCGGCGGCCTGCTGGAGGGAAACATTACCTGCCGCGAACTGGTTATTGACGGCTGCGTCATCGGCCAGTGCAGTAGCGATACCATTGAAATCGATAAAAACGGTAACGTCACCGGAACGCTGGCCTACCGTACGCTGGCCATTAAAAAGGGCGGCGTGTTTTCCGGCCAGGCAGAAGTGCTGCCGCCGGTCGCGGAAAAGAACAACGTGGTGGGATTCATCACAGATACCGCGGTAGAAACGAAAGAGAGAGCGGAAGCGCATACTGCCGAAGCGGCGCAGTAAGCCACATCCGGGCGCAGGCTGAAAAAAAGCAAAAAAAAAGCCAGCACCCGGCTGGCTAAAGTAATACTGGAAGCAATGTGAGCAATGTCGTGCTTTCAGGCTTTCCGCAAGGGTCTCCCTGAACGCAAAGCAATAATAATCATTCTCATTCGCACTTGTCCACCTCTTTTTGCAAAAAATAGTCGTTGATCCCTCTTTTAAAGTCAGTGATGTTTAGAAGGACGATTAACCCATCAAGGAAAATGAAGAATGAGCGACATAGTGATACGCCATGCCGAAGCCAAAGATTACGACGCAATCCGTCAGATCCATGCTCAGCCGGAGGTATATCGCAATACGCTACAGGTTCCTCATCCTTCCAGCCATATGTGGCACGAGCGACTAACCGACCGACCGGGCGTCAAACAGCTGGTCGCCAGCATAGATGACCAGGTCGTGGGACACCTCGCCATTGAGGTTATCCAGCGCCCGCGCCGGAGCCACGTCGCCGATTTCGGCATTTGCGTGGATTCACAATGGCACAATCGCGGCGTTGCCAGTGAGCTGATTCGCACCATGATCGACATGTGCGACAACTGGCTCCGCGTTGACCGTATTGAGTTGACGGTGTTTGTGGATAACGCTCCCGCGGTTGCGGTATATCAGAAATTAGGCTTTGAAATTGAAGGGACGGGGAGAAAGTATGCCCTGCGCAACGGCGAATATGTCGATGCCTACTTTATGGCGCGGCTGAAGGGGTGACGCTCAACTAACCCTCTCCCGGCAGGGAGAGGGTCGGGGTGAGGGTAAACCTAATACCCTGCGGTTAAATCATCCGGCGAACGCGGATCGGATGCGCCGTACAGCGTGCCATCCGGGCCAACCATAATACTCTGGGTGCTGCCCATCGCCTCTTTCACCGCCACTTTCTGCCCTTTGCTCTCCAGCAGCTTCAGCGTATCCGGGCTAAACCCCTTCTCTACCCGCAGTTCGTCCGGCAGCCATTGATGGTGGAAGCGCGGGGCGTTGGTGGCTTCCGCGACGTTCATCCCAAAGTCGATGGTGTTCACCACCATCTGCAGTACCGTGGTGATGATGCGGCTGCCGCCCGGGCTACCGGTCACCAGCCAGGTTTTGCCATCTTTCACCACAATCGTTGGCGACATCGATGACAGCGGACGTTTTTTCGCCTCGACGGCGTTAGCGTCGCCACCCACCAGCCCGTAGACATTCGGCACGCCGGGTTTAGCTGAGAAATCATCCATCTGATTGTTCAGCAGAATGCCTGAGTTCCCCGCCACGATGCCGGTGCCAAAGGTGGTGTTCAGCGTATAGGTCACCGCAACGGCGTTACCGTCCTTATCCACCACCGAGAAATGGGTAGTCTGATTGCTTTCATAGGGGGCCAGCTTGCCGGGGCGAATCTGGCTCGACGGCTTCGCCTTATTGACATCAATCTGCCCGGCAATCGATTTAGCGTAGGCTTTGCTGGTCAGCGCCTGCCACGGCACCTTGACGAAGTCCGGATCGCCAAGGTATTCCGAACGGTCGGCATAGGCGTGCTTTTCAGCTTCGGCCATCACCTGCATGGCGTCGGCGCTGCCGAAGCCGTACTTATGCATATCGAAGTTTTCGAGGATATTCAGGATCTGCACGATATGAATGCCCCCGGACGATGGGGGCGGCATGGAGAACACCTGATAGCCGCGATACTCGCCGCTCACCGGCGTACGTTCAACCGCGTTGTAATTCGCCAGATCCGCTTTGGTGATTAGTCCGCCGTTATTCTTCATCTCCGCGGCAATCTGGTCGGCGATCGCCCCTTTATAGAAGGCATCTGGCCCCAGCTCGGCAATCAGCTCCAGGCTTTTCCCCAGCTGTTTTTGCACCAGCTTATCGCCCTTTTTCAGCGGCTCGCCGTTTTTCCAGAAGATAGCCCGGCTGTTGGCATGGTCGGGGATCACTTCGCTGCCGTAGGTTTTCAGATCGTCGGCCAGCGCATCGTTGACCGTGAAGCCCTCTTCCGCCAGCTTAATTGCCGGACGGATCACTTTGTTGAGCGGCATCGTGCCGTATTTCTCCAGCGCGAGGGAGAAGCCGGCCACGGTTCCCGGGATGCCGGAAGCCAGATGGGAGGTCAGCGATTTCTTACTGTCCGGATTGCCCTGATCGTCGAGAAACATATCGCGGGTGGCCTGTTCAGGGGCCATCTCGCGGAAGTCGATTGCCGTGGTATTACCGTCTTTGGTTCGCAGCATCATAAACCCGCCGCCGCCGATATTACCGGCCTGCGGATGGGTGACCGCCAGCGCGTAGCCCACCGCCACGGCAGCATCCACCGCATTGCCGCCCTGACGTAAAATATCCACGCCAACCTTCGTTGCCAGCGCATCCACCGAGGCAACCATCCCCTGCTGAGCGCGAACCGGATGAAAAACATCTTCCTCTACACCATACGAGACCGGAGGCGGAGCGGGATCTGCCGCGACGGTAAAACTGCCGCCCGCCAGCAGCGCAGCGATGACCACCTGACGCCAGAGCGTTGTTCTTCTCATTGTCATACTCCTGAATTGTGTTTTATCCCCGTCGATACCCGTTATACTTCAGGCCGCACTTACGCTGTCCGCGCTCGTCACCCGCATCGCTTACCTGAGTAAGCTCATCGGGATCCACCTTCTTGCGACTCGAATTATTTAGGGTATAAGCCTGGCTGATAAGTCCTAAAAGATCATTGTTACGCCGGAAACGGAGTAGACTTAAGCGATCCCACGAAGTGAGGAGAGAACAATGAAAGCAATGTTATATCTGGCGGCGCTGGTCCCGCTGAGCGTCATGGCGCAGCCGATCAATATCGACAATAACCCTAATCAGCCGGGGTACGTGGTGCCCAGCCAGCAGCGGATGCAAAATCAGATGCAGACCCAGCAAATGCAGCAGCAAAACACTCTGAAGCAGGGTATTCAGAGCCAGTCGCGCACGCAGCAGCAGCATCTTCAGACGCAGTTGAATAACGATCGGCAGCGGGTACAGCAGAATAACAACCTGAACCGGCAGCAGCCTCTACCCAACAACAACGGTGGGATGCTGCAGCGCCAGACGACCCCGTAAGGCCGCCTGCCGCCTGTTATGCCGAAAAGCGTGGGCCGATGAGATCAATCGCATCGGTGCAGATACAGTCAACGCCCCAACGCAGCAGTTCGGCGGCACGCTGCGGTTTATTAACGGTATAGACGAGAATATGCAGGCCTGCAGCCTTCAGGTTTGCCACTCGCGCTTCATCCAGCAGCTTGTGGTTGAGATGAATAGAGACGCAGCCAAGACGCGCGGTGAGTTCGCGCCAGTCGTTGCGCCACTCATCCAGCAGTAGCCCACGCGGTAGTTCGGGCGCCGCTTCCTGCGCCGCTTCCAGCGCATCGATTTCAAACGATGAGAGCAGCGGCGGCGTCATTCCCTGCCACAGCTCACGCGCCGCCAGCGCCACCGCTTTACCGGTCACCAGGCCGGTGCCGGTGGTCGGTTTAATTTCGATATTGGCCATCATGCCGTGCTGACGGCAGCGATCGGCCACTTCGCTCAGCAGCGGCAGCGGCTCGCCTTTGAATTTGCCGCTGTACCAGCTACCGGCATCCACTTTTAGCAGATCGTTCCACGCCAGCTCGCCCGCCACGCCCCAGCCGTTGCTGGTGCGTTCAAGATTGTCATCGTGCAGTAAAAAAATGTGCCCGTCTTTCGATAACTTAGCGTCAAATTCAATCATCGTATGGCCATAACGAGCGCCGGTATCGATGGCCGCCAGGGTGTTTTCCGGGGCCAGTTTACCGCCGCCGCGGTGGGCGACGATATGGGGATAAGGCCAGTGACTCATGCGCGTTGTCCTGTTTCACTATCAAAAAGGTGCAGACTTTCCTGCGGCAGATGCAGCCACAGAGTGCTGCCCGCCTGCGGACGCTGCTGGTGCGGCAGCCGGACCACCAGCTTTTGCGCGCCCCAGCGCCCGTGGGCAAGGTTATCGGCACCTAAAATTTCCAGCGTATCCATCACCAACGGTACGCCACCTTCCGCTTCGGAGCTTAATGCAAAATGTTCCGGGCGGATACCCAGCGTCATCTTACGCCCGGCATAGCGGCGATGCTCGCTGTTGACAGGTAAAAGCATTCCACCCTCCAGCTCAAAGCGGCTGCCGTCATCGCTGACCCGCCCTTCCAGCAGGTTCATTGCCGGGCTGCCGATAAAGCTCGCCACAAAGCGGCTGGCCGGTTTTTCATAGACTTCGACCGGCGTACCAATCTGCTCGGCGATGCCTTTATTCATTACCATCACCCGCTGGGCGAGGGTCATCGCCTCCACCTGATCGTGGGTCACGTACAGCGAGGTGGTTTTCAGCCGTCGGTGCAGCTGCTGCAGCTCAAGACGCATCTGCACGCGCAGTTTAGCATCAAGGTTGGAGAGCGGCTCATCAAACAGGAATACCGCCGGATCGCGTACGATAGCCCGTCCCATCGCCACGCGCTGGCGCTGGCCGCCTGAAAGTTCGCGCGGACGGCGCTTCAGCAGGCCGTCCAGCTCCAGAATGCGCGCCGCCTCCTGGACGCGCTCAGCAATTAATCCTTTACCCAAACCGCGAATTTTCAGACCCCACGCCATATTCTCTTCCACGCTCATATGCGGGTAGAGGGCGTAGTTCTGGAACACCATCGCGATGCCGCGATCTTTCGGCTCCATTTCGGTAACACGCTTGCGGTCAATCCAGATATCGCCGCTGGTAACCCGCTCCAGACCCGCCACCATACGCAGCAGGGTTGATTTTCCGCAGCCCGAAGGGCCCACCATCACAATAAATTCGCCGTCCGCAACGTCCAGCGTCAGCGGTTGGATCACCTGGGTTTTGCCATCCCAGCTTTTGGTTACTGCCTGTAGCTTCAGTCCTGCCATTTTATTTCTCACTATCCACTAAACCACGCACAAACGCGCGCTGCATGGCTAAAACGATGACTACCGGAGGAATCAACGTGAGCAGCATCGCCGCCATCACCTGATTCCACTGCGTGGTGCCCTGGCCGATGGCGATCATCCCTTTGATGCCCGCGACCGCGGTGCCGAGATTCACGTCGGTAATAATCAGCAGCGGCCACAAATACTGGTTCCAGCCGTAAATAAAGGTGATGACGAACAGCGCCGCCAGGTTGGTTTTCGACAGCGGCAGGACGATGTCGCGGAAAAAGCGCATCGGCGATGCGCCGTCGATACGTGCGGCCTCGATAAGCTCGTCCGGCAGGGTCATAAAGAACTGGCGAAACAGGAAGGTCGCGGTCGCCGAGGCCATCAGCGGCAGCGTGAGTCCGGCATAGCTGTCGAGCATTTTCAGGTTGGCGATCACTTCCACCGTCGGGAAAATACGCACCTCAACCGGCAGCATCAGCGTGATGAAGATCATCCAGAAGAACAGGTTGCGCAGCGGAAAACGAAACCAGACGATGGCGAAAGCGGAGAGCATCGAGACCGTAATTTTGCCCACCGTGATGCCGAAGGCCATGATGAAGCTGTTGAGCATCATCAGCCAGAACGGCGCGCTATTGGCCCCTACGCCGTTCACCCAGATAAACTTCATGTTTTCGAGAAGATGCCCGCCGGGTATCAGCGTCATCGGCGTGTCAAAGACCGCTTTACTGTCCAGCGTCGCCGCAACAAAGGCGACATACAGCGGGAACAGAATGACCGCGATCCCTAAAATCAGCATCGTGTGGCTGAAAATCGTCAGCCCGCGACGGTTTTCAATCATTGGTAGCGCACCTTTTTCTCAACGTAACGGAATTGCACCACCGTCAGAATAATGACGAGGAACATCAGCACCACCGACTGGGCGGCGGAAGCGGACAGGTCGAGCCCCGCGAAACCTTCACGGTAGATCTTATAAATCAGCGTCGTCGTCGCCTGCACCGGCCCGCCGCCGGTTGCGGCATCGATAACCGGAAAGGTATCAAAGAAGGCGTACACCAGATTCACTACCAGCAGGAAGAAACTCACCGGGGCGATCAGCGGTAGCGCCAGCCTGAAGAAGCGGCGAACCGGCCCGGCGCCGTCAATCGCGGCGGCTTCAACCAGCGAGCGGGGAATCGATTGCAGCGCAGCAAAGAAGAACAGGAAGTTGTAACTAATTTGCTTCCAGACCGAGGCGAAAACCACGAGGAACATCGCCTGACCGCTATTCTGTGCGTGGTTCCAGTCATAGCCCATTTCGCCGAGAAGATGGGTAATCAGCCCGCGTCCAGGGTTGAATAAGAAGATCCACAGCACCGCCGCCACCGCGGGCGCAACGGCATAGGGCAGGAGCATCAGCGTTTGATAGAAGCGGCTGCCGCGCACCACATAATCGACCAGTGCGGCGAAAAACAGCGAGATCAGCAGACCGCTGACGGTAACCATCGTACTGAACTTAATGGTGGTCCAGAAGGAGTCCAGGTAATACGGATCGTGGAACAGGGCTAAAAAGTTGTCCAGGCCGACAAACTGGCTGGAGAGCCCAAAAGGATCGACGCTCTGCAGCGAATACCACAGCGCTTCGCCAGCGGGCCAGATAAAGAATACGACGGTGATAACCAGCTGCGGCGCGACCAGCACATAGGGCAGCCAGCGGGATTTAAACACCGGACGGGATGATGACATAGTTAAACTCTGCGTTGTTTTCCCCTCACCCCGGCCCTCTCCCAAAAGGCAAGGAAGAGGAGTGCGCCGAACGGTCCCTCTCCGCTTTCGGGAGAGGGTGAGGATGAGGGACGGGCTAAAAGATTACGACTTCGTTGACTGTTCGAAACGGCGCAGCAGCTGATTACCGCGCTCAACCGCGGCGTCAAGCGCCTGCTGGGGCGTTTTCTTACCGGTCCACACGCTTTCCAGCTCTTCATCCACGATGGTGCGGATCTGCGGCATATTGCCCAGACGCAGCCCTTTGGTGAACGGCAGCGGCGGCTTATTCAGCATCTGACGCGTCGCAATATCCGCACCCGGATTCTTTTCATAGAAACCCTGCTCGCGGGTCAGGTTATAAGCAGCGGTGGTAATCGGCAGATAGCCAGTTTTCTGGTGCCATTCGGCCGCGTTTTCCGGTTTAGTCAGGAAATCGAGAAATCTGGCGACCCCGGTATAGGTTTCTTTGTCTTTCCCCTGCATCACCCACAGGCTGGCCCCGCCGATAATGGCGTTTTGCGGCGCGCCTTTCACGTCGGCGTCGTACGGCATCATCCCTACGCCATAGTTGAACTTCGCGTACTGACGAATATCCGCCAGCGAGCCGGAGGAGGCGGTGGTAATGGCGCAGTCGCCGTTATAGAACTTCTCGGTGGATTCGTCTTTACGCCCGAAGTAGCTGAAGTCGCCTTTCTTGTTCAGTTCTTCGAGCAGGGCGATATGCTTGACCTGCTCCGGCTTGTTGAACTCCAGCACCGCGTCGGTACCGTCGAAGCCGTTGTTTTTGGTGGCCACCGGCAGGCCGTGCCAGGCGCTGAAGTTTTCAATCTGGATCCAGCCCTGCCAGCCGCTGGCGTAGCCGCATTTCATCCCGGCAGCCTTCAGCTTCGCGGTATACGCCGCCAGATCCTGCCAGGTTTTCGGCGGCTGTTCCGGATCTAACCCGGCTTTTTTAAAGGCGTCTTTGTTGTAGTACAACACCGGCGTGGAGCTGTTAAACGGTTGAGAGAGCAGGTGTCCGGTTTTCGAATCAGTGTAATAACCGGAAACGGTGGGAACGAACTGCGTTTCGTCAAACTGAATGCCCGCATCGCTGAACACCTGATAAACCGGCTTAATCGCCTTTGAGGCCATCATCGTCGCGGTGCCGACTTCATAAACCTGTAATAGCGCCGGCGCGTTGCCGGTACGGAAGGCGGCGATGCCTGCGCTCAGGCTCTGCTCATAGTTGCCTTTATACACCGGGACAATTTTATAGTCCGGGTTGGCTGCATTGAAACGTTGCGCCAGTGAATCAACTTCTTTCCCCAACTCCCCTTCCATCGAGTGCCAGAATGGGATAGTGGTTACCGCCAGGGCTTGTCCGGCAAATGCCAGGCTGAGCGCCAGTCCTAAAGCTGTATGTCGTAACGATATCATCGGTTATCTCTCTTGTTGTTCCGGATGCGCGATTTCACGCGTTTTATGTTCGCGGGGGTAACATGACATGCTCGAATGACAGAAAAATAACTATTGCATTACAAAAATATTACAATAAATTGGCAAAAACATGATGAAACGGTGAAAAAAAAGTGGCAGGGAAATGGCAAAGGAAAAAGAGAGGCGGCGCAGACTACAGATAAACGGGGATCTGTAGTTAAATAGAGTGCGTTAAAGAGCACTCTACGGCGAGCCGTCAAAAGGAAAAATATGAAGACGCTTCATAAACCTACCGAGCGCGTTTTGCTCATTCTGGAAACCTTAGCCAACGCGGATGGAATGACGCTTTCCGAGCTATCGCTCAAAACGGATATTTCCAAGGGAACCATTTTCCCGATCCTCAAATCACTGCAGTATCGCAAATATATCAGTCACGACGATCGCAACGGGATTTACACTCTGGGGATCTCCTGCGCGGTTCTGGCCAGCGCCACCGTCGAAAAAGAGTTCTGGCTGAAAACGATCAATAGCGAAATGCACGCGGTGGTCACTGAATGCAACGAAGTTTGCCAGCTCGGCATTCTGGATGACGCCTGGGTACTGTATGTTGATAAAGTCCAGGGCGATCAAACCGTGCAGCTGGTCTCTAAGGTAGGGACGCGCCTGCCGGCAATCTGCTCCGCCCTGGGCAAGGCGCTGCTGCATAAGCACCGCGACGAAGAGATTCTGGAGCTCTATCCGCAGGGTTTTCCTTCCGTTACCGCCCGCAGCGTAACGAATATGGCCCAGCTTCGTCAGCAGCTGGATATGGTTGCCGCCAACGGTTATGCCATGGACGATCGGGAAATCAACGACGATACCATCTGCTTCGCCGTCCCCCTGCAACAGAAAGGCATTATTCTGGCGGCGATCAGCGTCTCATTGCCCTCTTTCCGCGCCAGCGATGAAAAAACGCAGCAGGTGATTCGTGCGCTAAAAGAGGCCAAGGGTCGTATCGAAAGCGTGCTGAATAAGCTGCCTGATATTAAAAATTACTGATTTATTTGCCAACGGCGCCTTCGGAATTGTGATTACCCACACAATACCGATATTTAATGATCCACCGTGGCGCCCGACTATTCTGCATAATTCCCCATCTATTCATTGATTTAATCAATTATCCGCACGACTTTGGCGCCATTTGACTTCACGTCGATGGCGTGTTTACTTATGCTTAATCGCAAATACAAACACAGTTTGTATATACGAACAACAAAGAGGTTTAATATGCAAAGTCATTACATCACCCCGGCAATAACGGTTTTTGATGAGCAGGGCAGGCTGGATCCTGAAGGCAACTTTCGCCTGTATGATTTCATTAAAAGCAGCGTATCGGGATTTGTCGTCATGGGCAGTACCGGTGAGTTTTTCTCGCTGGATATGAAAACATCCCGTCAGGTAATTCAAATGGCGGCAGAGTTCCCGCGCGAGGGAATAAAGGCCTATGCGGGTACCAGCCGCATGGATATTGACGAGTGCGTAGAGCTGGCTAACTATGCAGATGAGTGCGGACTGGATGGCGTCATGATTATCAGCCCGTGGTACTTCCGCCTGACTGATGAAGGCATTTATACATTTTATAGCCAGATAGCTCGCCGCACCGCCGCCAAAATATTTATTTATAACTTCCCGGAACGTACCGGCTATTGCGTCTCGCCAGAGGTCTGTTTACGACTCGCCAGAGAGTTCCCAAACATTGTCGGTCTTAAAGACACCATTCCGGACACCAATCATACGTCGCAGGTGATTCGCCAGGTAAAATCTGAACTACCGTATTTTGAAGTCTACGCCGGTTATGACAATAACTTCGCGCACAATGTCCTGGCGGGGGGCGATGGATGTATCGGCGGGTTATCCAATATTTGCCCTGAAATATTCCGCGACTGGATGCAGGCATTTAACGATAACGATTTGCAGCAAATTTCGCGGTATCAGCAAAAAGTGGATGGGTTAATGGATATTTACGCGGTTAACGATCCGTTCATTCCAACATTTAAAAAAGCGCTACAGCTGCGCGGAATTATTCAGTCCGACCGCTGCACGCCACCGTTTAGCTCACTCACAACCGGCCAGACCGAAAGTATTTTGCGGATACTTTCCCGTGCTGGTATTGAAATTAATGCCTGACCCCCACGCGGAGGTATTATGAAAACCATCACAGCTTACGACAATCCGGCCCTCAATTCCGCGATTACGAAATCATGGAAGCGCCTGGTGCCACTGATGTTTATTTTGTACTTCATCGCCTTTATCGACAGGGTGAACGTGGGATTCGCTAAAGAGGCGATGCAGGTGGATATTGGGCTCTCCAATTCCGCCTTCGCCCTCGGGGCAGGGATCTTTTTCGCCGCCTATGCGCTATTTGGCATTCCCGCAAACCTGATCCTGAATAAAATTGGCGCGCAGAAATGGTTAAGCATCACTACTGCGCTGTGGGGCGTTCTCTCTGCCCTCACCGGACTGGTGCAGACGGAAACCCAGTTTATTGTTCTGCGTTTTTTACTGGGATTAGGCGAAGCCGGTTTTTATCCCGGTATTCTGCTGCTGGCCTCCATCTACTTTCCCAATAAAGTTCGCGCATCCGTCGTCGGTATCTTCGTACTCGGCGTACCGCTGGCGCTGACCTTAGGCTCGCCCATCTCCGGCGCGCTGCTGGAAATGCACGGTTTCCTTGGTAAACCCGGCTGGTTCTGGATGTTCTTTATTGAAGGCATTCCGGCGGTCATCATGGGGATCTTCGCCTGGTTCTGGCTCGACGATACGCCAGCCAAAGCGCGCTTCCTGAACGAAGAAGAGAAAAAGGCGCTGATTGCCCAGCTACAGCAGGAGCAGCGACAGACGGAAACCAGCAGCGTTGGTACCGCGCTGAAAAGCCTTAAAGTCTGGCACCTGGCGCTGATCTACGGCACCATCCAGATCAGCGTGTACGGACTGATGTTCTTCCTGCCTTCGCAAGTCGCCTCGCTAATGGGTTCCACGCTCGGCTTTAAAGAGTCGCTGGTCGCCGCCATTCCGTGGGCCTGCTCCGCCGTCGGCGTCTATTACATTCCGCGTCTGGCGGACAAAATGCCGGCTCGCCGGGTACTGATTTCGGTCATCTGCATGCTGGCTGCGGCGCTGGGGCTGTTTGTTTCTGCCTGGTCCGGCCCGGTGCTCGCCATTGCCGCGCTCTCGCTGTCGGCCATCGGCTTTCTCTCCGTGCAACCCATTTTCTGGACTTTCCCGGCGCAGATTGTGTCAGGCTCGGCGCTGGCCGCCAGTATCGGCTTTTGCACCACCATGGGCGCGTTTTGTAGCTTCCTGGCGCCGCTCATTCGCGTTGAGGTCGATACCTTCTTCGGCAATGATTCGGCGGGCCTGGTCGCACTGTCGCTGATTACCGTCTGCTGTGCGCTGCTGATTGCCGCTCTTGCCAGCAGAAAAGCGACAAACGGCGTTGCGGTTACCCATCACTAAGTCCTGATGCGCTTATAACAAAGGATAAATAACATGCAGACCATCTTAAAGATTGACCCTACTGATAACTTAATCGTTGCGCTGCAGGACTTACGCAAAGAACAGCGGGTTCACTGGAACGATGAGGCCTACGTTCTGCGTAGCGATGTCAAAGCCAAACATAAATTTGCCACCGAGGATATTGCGCCCGGCGATATCGTTTCGCTGTACGGCGTACCGGTCGGTAAAGCGACGCGCCCCATCACCCGGGGCGAAGCCATCACAACGGAGAATATCAAACACTACGCGGCCCCGGTTACGCTTGACGATGTCGCCCCCTATGACTGGCAGCAGCCGGATATTTCCGCCTGGCAGCAGCGGACGTTTAAGGGAATCGTGCGTGAAGATGGCCGGGTCGCCACCGCAAACTACTGGCTGGTCATTCCGCTGGTATTCTGTGAAAACCGCAACGTTCAGCGCGTCACCGATGCGCTAAACGACGCCCTTGGCTACGCCAATAACGGCCTGAAAAATTTTGCTCGCCAGGTGACATCGGCAGGGGCTTTAAACGATACCCGACATCTGCCCTTTCCGCATCTTGACGGTATTCGCTGTATTACCGTTAATTCCGGCTGCGGCGGCGCCACCTCGGACAGCATGACGATGTGCGACGTGCTGGCCGCCTATTCCGATCATCCTAACGTTCTTGGCGTGACGGTCTTCGCCCTCGGCTGTGAAAAAGCGCGAATTGTTGATTTCAACGCCGCGCTGGCGAAGCGCAACCCGAACTTCAGCAAACCGATTATTTACTTCAGGCAGCAGGACTGGAGTAGCGAAGAGAAAATGATGCAGGATGCGTTAACCGAAACTTATAACGCGATCCGCGAAGCCCCCGTCGCCGAGCGGCAGGACGTCCCGCTCTCCCACCTCAAAATCGGCGTGAAGTGCGGCGCTTCTGACGGGTTCTCGGGGATCAGCGCAAACCCGGCGATGGGCGAAGTGTCAGATCGTCTCGTCGCCCTCGGCGGCGCATCGGGGCTGGCGGAATTCCCCGAGCTGTGCGGCGCGGAAGGGGATATCGTTCAGCGCTGCGCGACCCGGGAGCTGAAAGAGAAGTTTTTGTCGCTGATGAAAAACTATGAGCATGTCGCGAACTTCTTCGGCACCACCATCGCCGATAACCCCAGCCCGGGAAACATTGCCGATGGGCTGATCACTGACGCGATAAAATCCGCCGGCGCGGCGAAAAAAGGCGGCAGAGCGCCGGTTAGCGCGGTATGCGACTATGCCGAACCGATGGGAGAAAGCGGCCTTTCGCTGGTCTGCACGCCGGGCAACGATGTGGACGCGGTAACGGGCCTGGTCGCGGCGGGGTGCAACGTGGTGATCTTTTCAACCGGGTTGGGTACGCCGACGGGGAACCCTATCGTTCCGGTTCTCAAAGTTTCAACCAACACCGCGCTCGCAAAAAAGATGCCGGATATTATCGATTATGACTGCGGGCCGATTATCGAAGGCACGCCGCTGGCGGACATCGCCGACGGCCTGTTTGAGAAAATCATCGCTACCGCCAGCGGAACCTGGCGCACCAAAGCGGATGCGCTCGAACAGTATGATTTTATGCTGTGGAAACGCTCTCTGGAGCTGTAGGAGTCAAGTAAAACGCCCGGCAGATGCCGGGCGTTTGGTGTGAATAGCGAACCTCTTTAATATACCGTTCGGGCGTTCCTGCCGGGCGTCTTGATTACACTACCCGCCCAGATAGGCGCTGCGTACCGCTTCATTCGCCAGCAGCGCGTCGCCGGTATCCTCCAGCACCACGTGACCGTTTTCCAGCACGTAGCCGCGGTCGGCCAGCTTCAGCGCCTGGTTGGCGTTCTGCTCGACGAGGAAGATAGTCATCCCCTGCTCGCGCAGTTGTTCGATGGTATCGAAGATTTGCTGAATGATAATCGGCGCCAGACCGAGCGAAGGCTCATCCAGCAGCAGCAGGCGCGGCTGGCTCATCAGCGCGCGCCCGATGGCCAGCATCTGCTGCTCGCCGCCGGACATGGTACCCGCCCGCTGGACCCGACGCTCATGCAGGCGCGGAAACAGCTCATACACCCATTTAATACGGGTTTGGAACTGGTCGCGATCGGCAAAAAAACCGCCCATCGCCAGGTTCTCTTCCACCGTCATCCGCGAGAAGACCCGGCGCCCTTCCGGCACGATCGCCACCGCTTCGCGCATGATTTTCGCCGTCTGCCAGTCGGTAATATCTTTACCGTCGAAAACCACGCGGCCGCTGGAGGCGCGCGGGTCACCGCACAGGGTACCCAGCAGCGTGGTTTTCCCCGCACCGTTGGCACCAATCAGGGTGACAATTTCTCCCTGATTGATATGCAGACTGACGTTGTGCAGCGCCTGGATTTTGCCGTAATGCGCGCTGACGTTGTCAAAAGATAACATCACTTTTTCCATCTTATGCGTCACCACCATTATGCTTCACCTAAATAGGCGCGGATCACGTCCGGGTTGTTGCGGATCGCTTCCGGCGTACCGTTGGCCAGCGGCGTGCCCTGGTTTACCACGTAAATACGGTCGGAAATGCCCATCACCAGCTTCATATCGTGCTCAATCAGCAGGATGGTGGTGTTGTGATGGCTGCGCAGCTCGACGATCAGCTCATCAAGCTCTTTGGTCTCTTTCGGGTTTAGCCCCGCGGCGGGCTCATCGAGCATCAGGATTTCCGGCTGGGTCACCATGCAGCGGGCGATCTCCAGACGGCGCTGGTCGCCGTAGGCCAGGTTACTGGCCTGGCGGTTGGCGTGTTCGAGCAGGCCAATACGCTCAAGCCAGGTCGCGGCGCGATCGAGCGCTTCGCTCTGGGCGCGGCGGAAGGATGGCGTCTTCAGCAGGCCGGAGAAAACCCCGGTTTTCAGCTGCTGATGCTGTGCCACCAGCAGGTTTTCAATCACCGTCATTTCGCGGAACAGACGCACGTGCTGGAACGTTCGCACTACGCCCATGCGGGCAATCTGCTGGCCCGGCAGCCCTTCCAGATGCTGGTCACGCAGCATAATAGTGCCGCCAGTGGGCTTGTAGAAACCGGTCAGACAGTTAAAAACGGTGGTTTTGCCCGCGCCGTTCGGGCCGATAAGCGAGACAATTTCCCGCTCGCGCAGCTCCAGCGACACGTTGTTAACCGCCAGCAGACCGCCGAAACGCATCATCAGACCGTTTACGGATAATAATGGCTGACTCATGCCTGCTCTCCTTTTGCCTGACCGTTTTTCAGCTTCAGCTGCGGACGCGTCATCGGCAGAAGCCCCTGCGGACGCCAGATCATCATCAGTACCATCAGCGCGCCCAGCATCAGCATGCTGTACTCATTGAAATCACGCATCAGCTCGCGCGAGACCACCAGCAGAACCGCCGCCAGGATTACCGCAAACTGAGAGCCCATACCGCCGAGAACCACAATCGCCAGCACAAAGGCCGACTCGGCGAAGGTGAAGGATTCCGGGCTGACGAAGCCCTGACGGGCGGCGAACAGCGTTCCGGCAAAACCGGCAAACGCGGCGCTGATGGTAAAAGCGGTCAGCTTGATGCGCGTCGGGCTGAGGCCCAGCGAGCGACAGGCGATTTCATCTTCGCGCAGCGCTTCCCACGCGCGGCCCAGCGGCATACGCAGCAGACGGTTAATCACGAACAGACTTAACACCACCAGCAGCAGAGCGACCAGGTAGAGGAAAATGACGCGATCGGAGGGGTCGTACTTCACGCCAAAGAAGTTGCTGAACGTATCCCAGCCGCCTTCACGGGCGCTGCGGCTAAATTCAAGGCCGAAGAGCGTCGGTTTTGGGATCTGGCTAATGCCGTTCGGACCGCCGGTTATTTCGGTGTTGTTAAGCAGCAGGATGCGCACGATTTCGCCGAAGCCGAGAGTGACAATCGCCAGATAGTCACCGCGCAGACGCAGGACCGGGAAGCCAAGCAGGAAGCCCGCCGCCGCCGAAACCAGCCCCGCCAGCGGCAGGCAGGTCCAGAAGCCCAGGCCGTAATAGTGGTTCAGCAGCGCAAAGGTATAGGCGCCGATGGCATAAAAGCCGCCATAGCCCAGCACCAACAGGCCGGAAAGTCCTACCACCACGTTAAGACCCAGACCGAGGATGATATAGATCATCGTCAGCGTGGCGATATCCACCGTCCCGCGCGACACCATAAACGGCCACGCCACGGCGATAACCAGCAGGGCGATCAGGAATAGCTTCTGTTTTACCGTCGAACCGTCGATAGCCGGCAGAATAAACTTCGGCCCGGAGACGTTCTTCATGGTTTTCTGAAAAATGGGACGCAGCAGCTGGAAGAAGAAAACCACTGCGGTTCCGATAAAGATCCACTGCCAGCGGATATCGGCGGCGGTATCCACCACCAGCTTCGTGCCGTCAAGCTCCAGCTGCACGCCCATAAAGACGCCCGCCAGGATAAAGAACATAACTGCCGACAGCAGCGCCATCGCAAAATGCATCGGTTTCATACTTTTTCTACCTCCGGACGGCCCAGGATGCCGGTAGGCATCACCAGCAGAACCAGGATCAGCAGCGCGAAGGAGACCACGTCTTTATATTCCGTGCTGAGATAGGCAGAAGAGAGCGCTTCGGCAATACCGAGGATCAGCCCGCCGATCATCGCGCCAGGAATGCTGCCGATGCCGCCCAGAACCGCAGCGGTGAAGGCCTTCATCCCGGCCATAAAGCCGATGTAGGGGTTGATAACGCCGTAAAACTGTCCGAGCAGAACGCCGGCAACCGCCGCCATTGCCGCGCCGATCACAAAGGTCAGCGCAATCACGCGGTCGGTGTTAATCCCGAGCAGGCTGGCCATTTTCAGATCTTCAGCGCAGGCGCGGCAGGCGCGCCCCATGCGGGAATAGCGAATAAACAGCGTCAGCGCCAGCATGGCGATAAACGTCACCACCCAGATCACCAGCTGCATGGTGGTAATGGTCGCGGAGAAGTTGTCGCTACTGCCCACCGTCCACTGGCCGTTAAACAGGCTTGGCAGCGCAACATCGCGCGAGCCTTCCGTCAGGCTGACGTAGTTTTGCAAGAAGATCGACATCCCGATGGCGGAGATCAGCGCAATCAGGCGTTTTGAGCTGCGCACCGGACGGTAGGCCACGCGCTCGATACTCCAGCCGTAGGCGCTGGCAATCACGATAGCGCCGACGAATCCGGCAGCAACCAGCAGCCAGCTGGTATCAATACCCATCATCATCAGAGCGGCAATGATCATGAAGGAGACGTAGCTGCCAATCATATACACCTCGCCGTGGGCGAAGTTAATCATGCCGATAATGCCGTACACCATGGTATAGCCGATGGCAATCAGCGCATAGGTGCTTCCCAGCGTGACGCCGTTAAACATCTGCTGCAAAAAATAGAGAAACTGCTCGGACATAAGGTAACCTTTTTCAACCCGCCCGCTTTGCACGGGCGGTGGGATAACTTGTCTTATGGCTTATTTCGCGAGGGTGGATGACCCATCCGCGTGCCACTGGAAGACACCAAACTCAAATCCCTTCAAATCGCCTTTTTCGTCCCAATTCAGCGGCCCAATCACGGTTTTCGCGCCGTGAGCTTTCAGATCTTTGATTAAATCCAGCGGCTCCTGGCTTCCGGCCCGGTCCATCGCCTGCGCCAGTGACTGTACGGCGGCGTAGGTGATCCAGACATACGGACCGCTCGGGTCCTTCTTCTCCGCTTTGAGCGCGTCAACGATAGCGCTGTTAGCCGGGTCCTGGTCATAGCGTTTTGGCATCGTGACCAGCATGCCTTCCGCCGCATCGCCCGCGATATTGGACAGCGACGCGTTACCCACGCCTTCCGGGCCCATAAACACGGTTTTCAGCCCTACGGAACGCGCCTGGCGCAGCATCTGACCCATTTCCGGGTAGTAGCCGCCGTAGTAAACGAAGTCGATATTCTCTTTTTTCAGGCGCGCCAGCAGCGCGGAGAAGTCTTTTTCGCCAGCGGTGATGCCGTCGAAGAAGACGATATTCGCGCCGCCTTTTTTCAGGCTCTCCTGAACAGAGCGCGCTAAGCCTTCACCGTACTGCTGCTTATCATGAATGATAGCAATACGCTGCGGTTTGACGGTTTCCATGATGTATTTAGCGGCGGTCGGCCCCTGCGAGGAGTCCAGACCCGCAGTACGCATGATGTACTGATAACCGCGCTGAGTCAGCTCCGGGTTAGTCGCTCCCGGGGAGATCATCAGAATACCTTCATCTTCGTAGATATCGGATGCGGGCTGAGTGGAAGAAGAGCAGAGATGGCCGATAACATACTGAATACCGTCGTTGACGATTTTGTTCGCCACCGCAACGGCCTGTTTCGGGTCGCAGGCGTCGTCGTATTCTACGCCAACCAGCTTATCGCCCTTAATGCCGCCCTGAGCGTTAATGTCTTTAATCGCCTGGCGCGCGCCGTTAAATTCCATATCGCCCCACTGGGCTACCGGGCCAGACATCGCGCCAACAACGGCGACCTTAATATCTTTGGCAAAAGCCGCCTGGGACATCGCCAGTGCGACTAACCCCGCGATAACCGTTTTCGCGTTCCTTTTCATGCTGCAGAACCCCGTTCGTGATGTGGTGTAAATATTTTGTATTTTTATGGTTAAAAAGCATTCTGTGCTTTTATTAAACAACGCTACTTTTACCATTATCTTTAATGGTTTAGCGAGGTTTTTTGCCTGAATCCAGAGTAAATTCTCTATTTTTCAGGCGATTAAGCAAAGATAATATTCTGTATTTACGGGAAGATAAACAAAAAAAGTCCAGCAAACAGCATAAAATAACGATACATAAGGCGGAATAAAACGCTATATATCAGGTTAAAATTCTGCTTATTTTTCGATCCATGATGAATTGCTCTACCCTGTTCCTTCCAGGAAAACGAATCCCCTGATGACGAGGCAAAAAACGGCGCTCCGCCTGGCGGGGAATTTGGATACACTGACGCATCCGTTTTAACTGGACTCACCGAGCATGAAATTGACCATTATTCGTTTACAGCACTTCAGCGATCAGGATCGTATCGACTTAGGGAAAATCTGGCCGTCGCAGGATCTCGCGGCACTGGCGATAGATGAGAGCCATCGTATTTACGCCGCCCGCTTCAACGAGCGTCTGCTGGGAGCGGTACGTATTACGCTGAATGGCGTTGAGGGCGAACTCAGCGCGCTGTGCGTGCGTGAAGTGACCCGCCGTCGCGGCGTCGGGCAATATTTAGTGGAAGAAGCGCTAAAGGATAATCCAGAAATCACCAGTTGGCGGATTGCGGATGCCGGCGTGGAAGACCGCGGCGTGATGGCGGCGTTTATGCAGGCGCTGGGCTTTAGCGCGCAAACGGGCGGTTGGGTAAAAAATCAGTAAATCGGCGAAAGAAGGCTGAACATTCCCGGATTGCGGCCGAACGCCTTACCCGGGCTACCGACTAAAAAAGCAACTTACGTTGCCTTTTTGCTTTTACCTTTCTCCTCGCCTATGCGAAGAGGCAAGGATCAACTGATTTAACCCAGCATTTCGCGTTGCAGAAAGGCGTCAAGACCCGAAATCCCCGGGAGCTTACATCAGTAAGTGACCG